>NZ_DDOI01000082.1:0-24506 GCF_002341575.1 Marinobacter sp. UBA2498
TGTAGTGGTTCAATGATTCCGGACACCAACGTAGGTGGTAAGATCGCCACCATAAACGAGGTGTCTGATGACCAGAAAGCGACGTTCTTTTTCTCCTGAGTTCAAACAGGAAGCAGCCAGCCTGGTGCTGGATCAAGGTTACACGATTTCGCAGGCCAGTGTGTCCCTGGGAGTCGGTGAAAGCGCTATTCGGCGCTGGGTTAACCAACTGGCCGAGGAGCGTGACGGTGTCACCCCGAAGGCTAAGGCCTTAACCCCGGAACAACGCCGGATTCAGGAGCTGGAAGCCCGCTGCAATCGCCTGGAGCGGGAGAAGGAGATATTAAAAAAGGCTACAGCTCTCTTGATGTCGGACGAGATGAATCGTACGCGCTGATAGACCGGTTGGGGGAGCAGGAGTCAATTGAACTGGTCTGTGAAGCGTTTGAAGTCAGTCGTTCCAGCTATTACGAGTACCGCCAACGGCGGCACCGTGTGGATGTAGAACGCCTGGCCCTGAAGGCTCAGGTAAACCGCCTGTTTACCAAAAGCCGCAGTTCTGCCGGCAGCCGAACAATCAAAGGCTTGCTCAGCGAGGAAGGCGTTGTCGTCGGTCGCTTCAAAGTACGACGACTGATGAGCGAGCTGGGGCTGATCTGTAAGCAACCAGCCCCTCATGCCTACAAACAGGCCACCGTTGAACGACCGGATATCCCGAACCATCTGGACCGGGAGTTTGCAGTAGAACGGCCTAACCAGGTCTGGTGTGGTGATATCACCTACATCTGGAGTGGCCAACGGTGGAGTTATCTGGCGGTTGTGCTGGACCTATATGCCCGGCGTGTTGTCGGTTGGGCGATGTCCTCCAGCCCAGATGCCGATCTGGTCGTCAGAGCTCTGGACCACGCCTGGGAACAGCGCGGTCAGCCAGAGAAAGTTATGTTCCACTCGGATCAGGGAAGTCAGTATGCCAGTCGTAAGTTCCGTCAGAGGCTCTGGCGCTATCGAATGACCCAAAGCATGAGCCGGCGTGGCAATTGCTGGGACAATGCCCCGATGGAGAGGCTGTTCCGAAGTCTGAAATCTGAGTGGGTACCGGCCCTGGGATATCGGAATCTGCCTGAGGCCAAAAAAGATGTTGGTGGCTATCTGATGGACTACTACAACCGGCAAAGACCTCATACGTTCAACGGTGGCATTCCTCCCGTTGCAGCAGAGGAAAACCTTAAAATACTGTCCGGGATTAGTTGACCACTACACTAACGCTGCGTTAGCTCACAAGCAGAGTTAGCGAGGATTTGGTGAAAGGTTTGCTCGAATTTTTATAACATGCATCTAAGGCGAGAGGGTTCTGGGGATTTTTAAGAGATGCTTGCACAAGGTGCATCCCACGAGATGCACAGGAACACATTCCAGAATTCACTAATTAATTCAAGGCAAAAAAAAAGACCCAGGAGTTACCCTAAGTCTTTGTTTTTTAACAATAAAATGGCGGTGGGCCAGGGATTCGAACCCCGGGTACGCTACTAACGTACGGCGGTTTTCAAGACCGCTGCATTAAGCCACTCTGCCAGCCCACCTTAAAATTTTGGAAAATTACGGTGAATTTCTCACTCAAACAATGTGCATCGACTACTGGCCTCAGATAAGAACCCCGGGAAGGCTACTAACCTTCGGCGGTTTTCAAGACCGCTGCATTCAGCCACTCTGCCAGCCCACCGGTTTTTCCATTCGCCGTCATTGCGACAGCGGTGAGCATGATACCGGAATTGCCTGTGCTGTCAACGCTCTGCATAAAACCCGCCGCATTTTTCAACATTAACGGTTTTTAATGGAATCCGGAAGACGGTTTCCTGTCGTAAATGATTGAAAGTTGCGTATCTGACACTATTATGGGAACCAGTATCCAGTCGTTATAAACGGAGATGACAATGGAAGACAGACGATTCGGCGTTCAGAACTCTCAGGGAGCCTATTCGACTCCCCAGACGGAGCGCGCGACCACAGGCATCAGCGATGATGCGATGAAGGTGTTGCGCAACACCTATATGCTGCTTGGCATGACACTCGCCTTTTCGGCGCTGACAGCATTCCTGAACATGAACGGAACCCACCCGGGCTTCCTGATCACCATCGTGGGATACATTGGGCTGCTGTTCGCAACCTATAAGTTGAAAAACAGCCCCTGGGGCATCGTGACTACCTTCGCCCTGACCGGGTTCATGGGATACACCCTGGGTCCGATCATTGGCGCCTTCGTAGCTGCCGGCGCTTCCTCGATTGTCGCCCAGGCGCTGACACTGACCGCAGTTGCGTTTGTTGGTCTGTCTGCCACGGCCATCATCACCAAGAAAGACTTCAGCTTCATGTCCAGCTTCCTGACCGCTGGTGCGTTTGTACTGATCGGTGCCATGCTTCTGGCCTTCCTGATGGAGAGCTCTGTTCTGCATCTGGCAGTGTCCGCCGGCTTCACGATCTTTGCTTCGATCATGATCCTGTTCGAGACCAGCCAGATCATCAAGGGTGGTGAGCGTAACTACGTCATCGCCACTGTTGGTCTGTATGTATCCATCTACAACCTGTTCGTCAGCCTGCTGCACCTGCTGTCTGCGTTCAGTGGCGAAGATTGATACCAGGCTGAATCAGCCGCTTCGAAACCCCGGCAGTTGCCGGGGTTTTTGCTTTCGGTAAACTGAAAGTCATTGTCTTGCAGACTTATAACGAACAGGAACCATGTCCGAAACCTTTACCCTGGTAATTACTGGCGCGCCCTACTCGTCTCAGGCGCCCCAGACTGCTCTCGGCTTTGCGAAGGCAGCGGTAGATGCTGGCCATCAGATTGACCGGGTGTTCCTCTACGGTGACGGGGTCCATTTGGCCTCTGCGCTCTGCGCGCCGCCGTCTGACGAAATCCACTGGCCAGACGAATGGTCCCGGTTTCTGACTCAGCACAAGATTCCCGGTGTGGCATGCATTGCCTCCGCGCTGCGTCGTGGCCTCGTCAACGAAACCGAACAGAAACGCTATGAATTGCCTTCGGCCAATCTTCGGGCCCCGTTTGAAATCGCTGGCCTCGGAGAATGGGTCGAGGGGCGAATCAAATCCACGCGCACGCTTTATTTCCACGCTGGAGACTGACCATGACCACACTGATCATGATTGACCAGCCTCCCTACGGCGCGTGGACCGGACGGGAAGCACTGGATATGGCGTTTTCGCTGGCAGCCTTCGACCAGTCGGCATCCCTGCTATTCACCGGGCCTGGCGTTAACTGGCTGAGACAGACTCAGCACGCCGGAGGCATTGAACAGAAGTCTGTGGAGAAGAATCTCGCTGCAGCACCGATATTCGGCATGGACGCGATCCTGGCTGATCGGGCTGCCTGTATTGCCTACGGCCTCGATGAGCATTCGCTGATTGAAGGCGTCACCCTGGTAGATGCTGATGCCGATCTCCTCACTGACTATGACCACACCGCATTTGCAGGTTAGCTCAGATGACTGACATCCAGACATTGCACATATTGAACAAATCCCCCGATCATCCCCGGGCCGCGCGGTGCGTTGAAATGATGTCTGCAGAAGACGGCCTTCTTCTGACCGGCAACGGCGTGCTGTTGCTGGCACGCGGGAACCTTCTGCCGGGCGCCAGCAAGGTCTTTGCGCTCATTCCGGACGTCGAGGCGCGCGGACTGGGAGATCTGAGCGGCAACGTCAGTTCTGTGGACTTTGCGGAGATGGTAACGCTTTCATTGCAGGCACAACGGGTAATCAGTTGGTAAACCATGGTCAGTAATGCAATGCCACAACGAAACAACGAAGGCTTTCTTGAAGACGCCCAGACGTGGACCGAAGGTGTCGCGACGGCCATCGCTGCCGAGGACGACGTGGATCTCACAGAAAAACACTGGGAAATCATAAAGTTTCTTAGATCTTTTTATAAAGAGCATGAAATGTCGCCACCCTCTAATCGCCTGTTTGTGAAGGCGGTCAAAGAAGCGCTCGGCGAGGATAAGGGGAACAGCATCTACCTGATGCAGCTGTTTCCCGGCACCCCTGCAAAGACCGCCTGCAGGATTGCGGGGCTGCCAAGGCCAACTAACTGTCTTTAGAGTCCTTTGAGGCAGCGCCGTCCTTCTGCCTGTTGCGTTCCAGGTCCGCTGCACTGCCAAGGAAGCTGCTCAGGCCGTGCTCAAACAGGCCAGAGCCAAATTTCAGGAACTGGCGGGTCGATTCTTTAACGGTGCCGTCAAGGGCGCTTTCTGGCAGTTCCCGGATGGTATCTGCCACACCCTTTTTTACACCGCGAGTCACCGCCGGTTCGATTTCCCGGCCGGCCTCAATCAGTTCCGCCACCCTGGCATCGAGGTATGGACGGACCACGAAACGCCAGAACCCCCAGAGAGTGACAAGCACGGCGCCAACGGTTGCAAGAATCTGGATTGTCAGTGTTAGCCAAAAAGGCATGGCCTTCCTCCTTGTACTCCCGATAACGGGATTCATTCCGGCTAGAAATTCAGATAGTTCAGGGAAACGAACTGGAGTAACCCTGCCAGGGCACCAAAAATACCGCCCACAATCATCAACTGGACCTCTTCTTCCCGGAACGCAGGGCGCAGGATGTCCTGGAATTCATCGGGTTTCAGCGCTTTCATCTGGCCGGACAGAACTTCGGCTACCACAGGTGCCCGCTCACGGTTAAAAGCCGGGTCACTGAACACGTCACGCGTAGCCAGTACCGCCTTCTGGTTCATGGCTTTCTTGAGCTCGGTGTAACCCGTCATACCAACGGTGACCTGCGCCGTCAGCTTCATGATGACAGAGTTGTCCAGTAAGGGGCGAAGGTGTTTCTGGATAATCGCACGGGTTCTGTCACCGTGGCTGCCGTTGATCATGGCGTCGGCAACCTTCTCTACAGTAATCAGTTCCTCCGCCACCAGCCTGGCCCAGACATCACTGATTTCTGGCTGCCTGCGCAAAAACAAACCCTGAACCTTCCAAAACAGGATTCGTCGGGGCTTGAGCGGCGCGAAAATCAGGTTGATGGCAATCCAGTTGGTCACGAAACCGACCACGAAGCCGCCCAGCGGCAGCAGCCAGGTCTCCGGATAGCGGGTCCATAAGGGCACAAGGAGAGCGCCAAGAATGCCTCCGATAACCGCACCTCGGTTGATCACAGACTGAAGCTCCACCGCACCGGCTTGCTGGAAAATCCGGTTCATCATGTCCGGATGTTTTTCGAGTTCGCGACTGAGCAGAGCCTTGAGGTCGACCAACTCGTCCAGATCGTCACCAAAGTCCTCCACCAGCTCCTCTACCCTGGAGGGCAGCTGTTCACGGGCCCACTGATAAATCCGGTTTCTGACAAATAACGGAAGGTTGTCCCAAAGGACCGGCTGGATTTCGTACATAACCTCATCGATGTACTCATCCATCCGCGGGGTCACCTGGGAAATCACCTGCTCAACGATGCGCTGCGGTTCAAGCTTCTGGTAGACAGCGTTGAGGTCGCCGAACTGCCGAAGCGTCCTGTCGATGCAGATATGCGCCATCTTTTCCGCTTTGCGGGGAATAACGCCCTGCCACCCTATCAGCCCCACCCCGATGAACTGCACCGGATAGAAGGACATCTGGATGGCCAGCCAGTTGGTCAGCCAACCAACAACAGCCGCCATAAGAGGCACTGACAGAAGCGCAACGTCGAACAAGTTTGACCCCGGTAGAAGAGTGTAATCCGTTTTTAGGCGGTGATAATGCCGTTAACGGACAGACAGGATAGTACCTGCCTGCAGTTGCTGTGTATGCGACAAATGATGAAGTAATTGAAATGTCACAACATTGGCCGAGCAGCCATGGCGAAAGCGGTAATGCGGCAGGCCGAATAGATGCCGCGCCCCGCAGGGCGCGGCAAACCGGGCAGGAAGGACTTACTGGTAGTAGGCGTTTTCGGTGTAGGAGTGGTCGGTCACATCACGCACTGCAGTGATTTCCGGAACCCGCTCTTTCAAGGTTGATTCCACGCCCTGCTTCAGGGTCAGGCTGACTGCCGAGCAACCCTGGCAACCGCCACCGAAACGCAGCACGGCCACGGATTCGTCGACGATCTCCACAAGGGACACCTCGCCGCCATGGGCGGCCAGATTCGGATTGATCTCGGAAGCGAGTATGTAGTTCACCCGATCCGGCAGAGGTGCGTCGTCATCAATCTTGGGCACTTTTGCGTTTGGTGCCTTGATGGTGAGCTGCCCACCCATCTGGTCCTTGGAGTAATCCACGTAGGCCTCTTCGAGGAAGGGCACGGAATTGTGGTCCAGATACAGGATGAACTTGTCCAGATCTACCTGCTCGTCCGTCGGTACTACTTCGTTAGGCGGGCAGTAGGCCAGACAGGTTTCGGCGTTTTTGGTGCCGGGCTGGGTCACGAAGATACGTACGCCCATGCCTTCCACGTCCTGTTTTTCGATAAGTTGTGCAAGATAATCCCGAGCGGGATCTGTCACAGTAACCTGAGCCATGTTTTCAACCCGTTTGAAAATTTGGATTCATTTTAAGGGAGTTCGCGGGAACATGAAAGACCAAGTAAAATAGTCGGGCTTTACGAAGGTAATGAATTTCCCGTATTGGCAGGTATTTGCAGTAGGCAATTGATAATCGTCATTCGTACTAAGACGGGCTCGGGCAATTTTGCTATGATCCAGCGCCATTGATTTTAATACCGCGTTTTTAACGACATCCGGAAGTAAACCTATGACCGATCGCACCACCCGTCTCGACCAGCTCCACAAGGCCCTGCAGGAACGCATCGTGATCCTTGATGGCGGCATGGGCACCATGATCCAGAATCTCAAGCTGGACGAGAAGGCGTTCCGTGGCGATCGGTTTGCCGACTACGAGCGGGAAGTTCAGGGCAATAATGACCTGCTGAACCTGACCCAGCCCGCCCTGCTCCGCAACATCCACGCGGACTACCTGGACGCCGGCGCAGACATTATCGAGACCAACACCTTTAACTCCACCCAGCTTTCCCAGGCGGACTATGGGCTGGAAGCGATTGCCAGGGAACTGAACGTGGCCGCAGCCGAACTGGCCCGGCAGATCGCGGATGAGTACACCGCGAAAAACCCGGAAAAGCCGCGATTTGTTGCCGGTGCCGTCGGGCCGACATCGCGGACCGCCTCCATCTCACCGGATGTCAATAACCCGGGCTACCGCAATGTCGATTTCCAGACCCTGGTCGATAACTACTACGAAGCGGTAGGAGGCCTGGTCGAAGGCGGCTGCGACCTGATCCTGATTGAAACCATTTTCGATACGCTGAACGCGAAAGCGGCGATCTACGCCACTCAGCAGTATTTTGAGGACAGCGGCATCACCCTGCCGATCATGATTTCCGGCACCATTACCGATGCCTCCGGCCGAACCCTTTCCGGTCAGACCACCGAGGCTTTCTGGAATTCGGTGGCCCACGCCAAACCCATATCCGTTGGCCTGAACTGCGCACTGGGGGCCGACGCCCTGCGACCTTATGTGGAAGAGCTGTCTGCAAAGGCGGAAACCTATGTCAGCGCCCACCCGAATGCCGGCCTTCCCAACGAGTTTGGTGAATACGATCAGACACCCGAGGAAATGGCCGAGATCATCGAAGGCTTCGCCCGTGACGGTTTTCTGAACATCATCGGTGGCTGCTGTGGCTCCCGGCCGGATCACATCGAAGCCATCGCCCAGGCGGTGTCCAAGTACCCGCCCCGGAAGATTCCCGAACGCCCGAAAGCGTTGCGTCTTTCTGGCCTTGAGCCGTTCACGGGCGACGACAATGTTCTGTTTATCAACGTGGGTGAGCGGACCAACGTCACCGGCTCCAAGCGCTTCCTGCGTCTGATCAAGGAAGAGCAATACGAAGAGGCCCTCAGCGTCGCCCGTGATCAGGTGGAAAACGGTGCCCAGATCATCGACATCAACATGGATGAGGGCATGCTGGAGTCGAAAGAGGTGATGGTCACCTTCCTGAACCTCGTCGCCTCCGAGCCGGATATCTCCCGGGTGCCGATCATGATCGACTCCTCCAAGTGGGATGTGATCGAAGCAGGATTGCGCTGCATCCAGGGCAAGGCGGTTGTGAACTCCATCAGTCTCAAGGAAGGCGAAGAGGAGTTCGTCAAGCGCGCCAGAGATTGCATGCGCTATGGCGCCGCCGTGGTGGTAATGGCCTTTGACGAACAGGGCCAGGCAGACACCTACGAGCGCAAGACCGAGATCTGCAAGCGCTCTTACGACGTGTTGACCGGCATCGGCTTCAACCCGGCGGATATCATTTTTGATCCGAACATCTTTGCCATTGCCACAGGCATCGAGGAACACAACAACTACGCGGTGGATTTCATCAACGCCACCCGCTGGATTCGGGAAAACCTGCCCCACGCCTCAATTTCCGGCGGCGTGAGCAACGTGTCCTTCTCGTTCCGCGGCAATGATGTAGTCCGTGAAGCCATCCACTCGGTGTTCCTCTACCACGCCATCAAGGCGGGGATGAACATGGGCATCGTGAACCCCGGCCAACTGGTGATCTACGATGAAATCGATCCGGAGCTCAAAGAGCTGGTGGAAGATGTTGTCCTGAACCGCCGTGATGATTCCACCGACCGGCTCCTTGAGATCGCCGAACGCTACAAAGGCAAAGGCGGCAAAACCCAGGAGGAAGACCTGGCCTGGCGTGAATGGCCGGTGGAGAAGCGCCTGGAACATGCACTGGTCAAAGGCATTACCACCTATATCGTGGACGATACCGAAGCCTGCCGCCAGAGAGCCACACATCCCATTGAGGTCATTGAAGGCCCATTGATGGATGGCATGAACGTGGTCGGAGACCTCTTCGGCGATGGCAAGATGTTCCTGCCCCAGGTGGTCAAAAGCGCCCGCGTCATGAAACAGGCTGTTGCACACCTGATTCCCTACATCGAAGCGGAGAAAACGGAAGACCAGAAAGCCAAGGGCAAGATCCTGATGGCCACGGTAAAGGGCGATGTCCATGATATCGGCAAGAACATCGTGGGAGTGGTCCTGCAATGCAACAACTATGAGGTGATTGACCTGGGTGTGATGGTGCCCTGCGACAAGATCCTCGCTGCTGCAAAAGAACACGATGTCGACCTTATTGGTCTGAGCGGTCTGATTACACCGTCTCTGGACGAAATGGTCCACGTGGCTCGCGAGATGCAACGACTCGATTTCAACATTCCGCTGATGATCGGTGGCGCAACAACTTCCAAGGCGCATACCGCGGTAAAAATCGAGCCCCAGTACAAGAACGACATCGCGCTGTACGTGTCGGACGCATCCCGCTGCGTGAACGTCGCATCCCAGCTTCTGAGCAAGAATGCGAAGCCCGAGTTTGTGGAAGCCGCCCGAACTGAATATGACGAAATCCGCGAGCGCCGCAAGAACCGGGGTGACCGCACCAAGCTGGTTTCCCTGAAGGAAGCTCGTGATCGCGCCCCCGACATCTCCTTCGAAGGCTACCAGCCTCCAAAGCCGGCTTTCACCGGCATCCGGGTGTTCGAGGAATATGACCTCAACGAGCTGGTGGACTACATCGACTGGACGCCGTTCTTCATGTCCTGGGATATTTCTGGCAAGTACCCGGCCATTTTTGATGACCCGAAGCGTGGCGAGGCTGCCCGCCACCTCTTTGACGATGCCCAGAAGATTCTGCACCGGATGATTGATGAAAAGCGGGTCTCTGCCCGTGGCGTCATCGGTTTCTGGCCAGCCAACCGCCGCGGTGACGATGTTGTGCTTTACACGGACGAATCCTGCACCGAGGAGCTGACTACTCTGCACCACCTCCGTCAGCAGGATGAAAAGGCACCGGGCAAACCCATGATGGCGCTGTCGGATTTTGTCGCGCCTGAAGGCTCCGGGACGGTGGACTACGTGGGCGGTTTCGCGGTCACCACCGGCATTGGTGCAGAAGAATTCTCGGTAGAGTTCAAAGATGCCAACGACGACTATAACGCGATTATGGTGAAGGCGTTGGCCGACCGCCTGGCAGAAGCTTTCGCCGAGCGGATGCACGAGCGGGTTCGCCAGGAGTTCTGGGGCTATGCCGCTGATGAAAAGCTGGCCAACGATGACCTGATCAAGGAAAGGTACCGCGGAATACGTCCGGCACCCGGCTACCCGGCGTGCCCGGACCACACGGAGAAGGCAACCTTGTTCAATTTGCTTGAGGCCACTGATACTGCAGGCATTGAGTTGACCGAGCACTTTGCCATGTTCCCGACCGCTGCCGTCTCCGGCTGGTACTTTGCGCATCCGGAATCCAAGTATTTTGCGGTAGGGAAAATTGGCGCTGACCAGGTTGAGGACTATGCTGAACGCAAAGGCATTTCCAAGGCCGAGGCAGAACGCTGGCTTGCGCCAAGCCTGGCGTACGATCCGGCAGAGTAAGCTTCGGGTGAAGCACAGATCAGGGGCGGATGTATGACTGAATCTTCAGAAGCGGAAAAACGGGACGAAAAAAAGCCGCGTGGACCTGGCGTATTGAAAGTCATGCAAAGCATACTCGCAGGCGCGTTCGGAGTTCAGTCCGACAAGCGCCGGGAAGAGGACTTTTCAAGCCATAGCCCCTGGCCTTACATCATTGCCGGCATTCTGTTCACAGCCAGCTTTGTTGTAGGCCTGATCGTTATTGTAAATCTGGTCCTGGCGAGCCAGTAGACTACTGGCCAGCTACCCAGACCACCGCGAAAGCCACGGCAAGAACCACCAGCAGAACTGCGGCAACGGCATCGGCCTGACTGTCAGAACGTGCGGTCTTTTTCATGTCTGTTCCTCTTTCCGAGTTTTTGTCTCGTGTTTTTCTTGTTATCACGGCAGCAGCGCACACTGCTAACGTCATCCTCCAAGTTAAGCAGTTAATTGATATTCGTCCAGTCCCTTGTTCCTTCTGCTTATCGCCTGAGTCGATAAACATATTTTGAAATAATCATTTTAAGAATAAAAACCCGCTGTTATCCTTCCCGTCAGATATAAGGCCGTCGGCCTGGATATGTCGCTTTCAAGCAGGATCTTCCCACTATGTACGTATATGATGAACACGATCGGCAAATGGCTGCCGAGAGGGTTGCCCAGTTCCGTGAGCAGACAGAAAGAGCGCTGGCCGGAGAATTGGCTGAAGACGAGTTTCTTCCCCTTCGCCTGCAGAACGGCCTGTACGTTCAGCGTCTTGCCCCCATGCTCAGGATCTGTGTTCCTTACGGCATGATGCGCTCAGACCAGCTTCGCCGGCTTGCGCGAATCACCCGGGACTACGACAAAGGCTATGCGCACTTCACCACTCGCCAAAATGTGCAGCTTAACTGGCCGGCGCTGGAAGACGTTCCCGACATTCTTGCAGAACTCGCTGAAGTGGAAATGCACGCCAACCAGACCAGCGGCAACTGCATTCGTAATACCACCACAGACCAGTTCTCCGGTGTTCAGTCGGACGAGATTGCGGATCCGCGGCCCTACTGCGAAATCATTCGCCAGTGGTCCACGTTCCATCCGGAATTTGCCTTCCTGCCGCGGAAATTCAAGGTTGCCGTAAACGCGTCCGAGCAAACCGATCGAGCCGCCATCCAGGTGCACGACATCGGGCTTCAGATGGTACGCAACGAGGCCGGCGATCTCGGTTTCCGGGTACACGTGGGCGGTGGTCTTGGCCGTACGCCCATGGTCGGGCCGGTAATTCGCGATTTCCTGCCGGAACTGGATCTGTTGACCTACCTGGAGGCCGTGCTTCGCGTCTATAACCGATACGGTCGGCGCGACAACAAGTTCAAGGCCCGGATCAAGATTCTGGTGAAGGCTCTGACCCCTGAGGGCTTTGCTGAAAAGGTGGAAGCAGAGTGGCAGCATATCAAGGAATCCCCGACCCGGCTGACGCCCGAGGCGATTCAACGTATCCAGGGCTACTTTACCGAACCGGATTACGCAGCTATCGACAATGCCACGGACCTGCTGGCCAGCCAGCGGTTTGAGAACCGGGGCTTTGACCAGTGGCTGACCCACAACGTGGACACCCACAAGAAGGCAGGCTATGCCATCGTCTCCCTGACGATGAAGAAAACCGGCACTCCTCCTGGCGATGTCAGTGACAAGCAGCTTGAACAGATTGCCGATCTGGCAGACGAGTTCAGCTTCGGTGAAATCCGGGTCACTCACCAACAGAACGTGGTGCTGGCCGATGTGCGCCAGGATCGGCTGTTTGAACTGTGGCAGGCGATTACGCCCATGGGTTTCGGTACCGCGAACCTGAACACCCTGACTGATGTTATCTGCTGCCCCGGCGGTGATTACTGCGCCCTGGCCAATGCCAAGTCCATCCCGGTGGCCGAGGCCATCCAGCGGCAGTTCGATGATCTGGATTATCTGTACGACCTGGGCAATATCGATCTGAACATTTCCGGCTGCATGAATGCCTGCGGCCACCACCACGTCGGCAACATTGGTGTTCTCGGTGTCGACAAGAAAGGCCAGGAGTTCTATCAAATCAGTCTGGGCGGGTCGTCCCATCATGATGCCTCAATCGGCAAGATTCTGGGGCCTTCCTTTGCACGGGATGAGATGCCCAAGGTGATTTCAAAGATCATTGATGTCTACGTGGACAAGCGCACGGAAGAGGAAACCTTCCTCGACACCTATCGCCGCGTAGGAATTGATCCATTCAAGGAGCGGGTTTATGCCTAACGTTATTTCTCCGGATGGCAGCATCCGCCAGGACAACTGGGTAGTGGTGCCCCGCCCCGCCGAGGGCGAATCGCTGGATATTCCGGCCGACCAGCCGGCGTTAATCCCTGCGGATCTCTGGCTGGCAGGCTATGAGCATTTTACCGGACGGCAGGAGATTGGCGTGTGGTTCGACAGCCACGACGAGCCGGAGATTCTGGACGGTCGGGTGAACGAACTGCCGGTAATTGCTGTGAATTTTCCGAAGTTCAGTGACGGGCGTGGTTACAGCATTGGCCGGCTACTGCGTGAACGTTTCGGCTACAAGAATGAGCTTCGGGCGATTGGAGACGTGTTGCTGGATCAGCTGCAGTTCATGAAGCGCTGCGGATTCGATGCTTATGTCCTTCGGGCTGACAAGGACATCAACAAAGCTGCGCGGTGCCTGAACTTCTTCAGCCAGGGCTACCAGGCCGCGACCGATACGGAGATCCCGCTGTTCCGGCGTCGGGCCTCCTAGTTATGAAGCTTTAGAGTACGAAGAGAGGGGCTTTTCCCTCTCTTCTATTCCATCTTATCGGTTGGAGTCGCTTCTTATTTAGAGTGATCCAGGACAATCTTGCCGGCTGATTCACCTTTCAAGAACGCCTTCAGCGCCCCATCCAGCTCACTGCGACCGATATCCCGGGCAGACGCTTCGGTCTTCGGACACGCCCACTCCCCGGCGAATTTCTTCCATACCGCTTCTTTCTCTGGCAGGGGAATCTCTACCGAATCGACACCCAGCAGATTCACGCCTCGCAGGATAAACGGCAGCACGGTGGTCTGAAGGCCCGGACCGGCTACGAGACCACAACAGGATACTGAGCCACCAGGCTTGATCTGCTTGAGCAGTTCGGCCAATGGGCTACCACCCACCGTATCGACAGCGTTCGCAAATGCCGGTTTAACGAGGGGTTTCTTATCCTCGGCCAGGGTTTCACGACCCACAACTTCTTTAGCCCCAAGAGCTTTGAGATCGTCTGCATGGTCGGCCTTGCCGCTTATGGCGACGACGTCGAACCCAAGTTTGGCAAGCAGTTCCACCGCAACGGTGCCAACGGCACCGGAGGCTCCTGAAACAGCGACTTTGCCCTGCTCCGGCTTGGCGCCCATAGTCAGAAGCTTCTGAACACAGAGACCGGCGGTGAGGCCGGCGGTGCCATAGATCATAGCGGTACGAGCGTTCCATCCTTCCGGCATGGGAACACACCAGGCGGCAGGTACGCGGATGTATTCGCCAAAACCGCCGTCTGTATTCATGCCCAGGTCGTACCCGGTCACGATAACCGGACTGCCGTTCGAGGGGTTGCCAGTGGCGGAATCGACGACCTCTCCTGCTGCATCAATACCCGGGGTATGGGGAAAGGAACGGGTAACGCCCTTATTGCCGGAAGCCGACAGCGCATCCTTGTAGTTGAGAGAAGAGTGGCTTACCCGTATCAGGACGTCACCATCAGGAAGGTCCGCAGTACTCAAAGATTTCTCCGCACCGACATACTCGCCGTTCTGCTCTTCAACGCGCCAGGCCTTGAATTCGGAATTGGTGGTCATCATTCTTCTCCGCTTTCGGTGGTCTACTGGAACTTCTGGTTGCGGAAGGCGCCCAGGACTTTCCAGACAGTGTGTTCAAGCGCCGAACTGGTGGCCAATCCGAGTTTTTCCGGAAGGGTCCGCTTGCGCTGATATGCCACTGAGACTACGTCTGCCCGGTCGCAGGCTTCAATGAGATATTCGTCGGAGGTCTTGATCTCGTCGATCAGTTTCACTTCGAGCGCTCGCTTGCCGAACCAGATATCTCCATTGGCAACGGCTGCAATGTCCAGGTCCGGCCGGCGTTCGCTGACATACTCTTTGAAAAGACCGTGAGTGTCTTCAAGATCTTCCAGAAATTTCTGTCGGCCTTTATCGGTGTTTTCACCAAATATAGTCATGGTGCGTTTGTGCTCTCCAGCGGTGAGCACCTCGAAGTCCACGTCGTTCTTCTTGAGGAAACGATGGAAATTCGGAAGCTGGGCAACCACACCGATCGAGCCCAGGATGGCAAAGGGCGAAGCAACGATCCTGTCTGCGACGCAGGCCATCATGTAGCCTCCACTGGCCGCCACCTTGTCAACGCAGGCGGTGAGGCGAAGACCCTTGCTACGAATCCGGTCCAGCTGGGCGGCCGCAAGGCCATAGGAATGAACCAGCCCACCACCGCTTTCGAGGCGGATAACCACTTCGTCTTTTTCCGGATCGGCAATACTCAGCACCGCAGTAATTGCCCTGCGAAGCGGATCTGTGTCGCTGGCTTTGATATCGCCGTCGAAATCCAGAACATAGACGCGACCACGACTGTCATCCTGCTCATCGGTATTCTTCGCGGCCTTGGCCGCTTTCTTCTCCGCCTTCTGAGCCTTTTTCCGGGCCTTCTGGAACACCTTTCTTTGGTGATCAGACATCAGCCGTGACTGAATCGATTCACGCAGCTTTTCGTATTTCTCGTTGAGTTTCCGGATCTTGAGTTCTCCCTCGCCCTCATGATCGCCCCGATCCTTCTGGGCCGCGGACATGATGACAGAGATCACTACCAGGGCCGCCACCACGAAAGTAACGATCTTGGCCAAAAACAAACCGTATTCTGTCAGGAACTCCAAAGTGCTTCTCCAACTCAGTGTGCGGGAACAAGAGTGTAACTTACCGAATTTATGGTGATAAGGAGAGCAAAAAAATTAAAACAAGCGTTCGATCGATCTTGACAGGGCCGACCACTCACCATAAAGTCGGATTGCGAGGTCGGCTCTACCCGGGCACCCGATCAGGCTCGTGCAGCCAGGGACATCAAGCCGTCGTGATCATGACTAGACAACCATCAAAAGGGTAAAACAATGTCTGTAGCTCAGGTATTTGAACAACTCGAACAGAATTTCAACGCAGACGCAGCTCAAGGCCTGGACCTGGTATTCCAGTTCGACATCGAGGACGACAAGACCTACCACCTCGTTATTAATGACGGCACCTGCAAAATGCACGAAGGCGCCCATGACGATCCATCCGTTACCCTGATCATGAACTCCGAAACCCTGCAGGGCATCGTTTCAGGCGAGACCGACGGCATGCAGGCATTCATGGCAGGTCAACTGCGCGCCGAAGGCGATATGATGCTGGCAACCAAATTGGGCGAACTGTTCAAGATGGGCTGATTGCCCCCCGTCAAGCACAAAAAAGCCTGCGTCTCGACGCAGGCTTTTTTTATGCCCGAGAATCTATTGATTCCAGAACTGCACGGCTTCCCTCGCCTGCTCGTTTACCGGAACAGCAACCAGACCCGAAGAGGATAGCTTTACCTCGAAAACAGCCCCATCCCGCATTGGCATGAACGTCATGCTTCCGTCCACGGCCTCCACAAACGGCAAGTTGAATTGACGGTCCCACTGCCAGAGATCAGGCCAGATGCCTTCAGCGAGGCCTATGGAAGTCCTCGGAGCCGACCTCTCCTGCTCAAGCGACGTGTAACGCCCACTCAATTGCTCGAGCCGGTAACCGGGAGCGATATCAAGCCAACGGAAGGGGCCGGTAAAACGGAGAATCCTGGCGTCAATCTGCCATTGATCGCCCTGCAGCGTTCTCACCACAGACAACCCATCCTGACTCTGAAGGGAAACCTGCCAGATCTGTTCGGCCTGTCTCTGGGTGGAGATGCTTGCCGCGGTCTGCAAGCCTACCAGTGAATGATAGCTGCTCAGATTTACCGCAATCACGAGGACATATAAACCGGCCAGAATGACACCGAAAACCGCCGTTCCTTTAATCCAGGTGAGCAACCATCGGGGGTGCCTGAAAAACAGCAGGCCCGCTATAACCATCACAGCGCCGGCAGCGGCCAGTACAATGATAGCGAGCGTGTGGGACATGGAACTACAAACCTACATCGTCCAGCGACGATTCAGCCAGTTTCAGTAGATCTACGTTGCGGTCTTCGCTTTTGCCAATACTCTCGATGTAGTACTCCAGCGAAGTCAGAGCGTCCGCCAGCGCCTCGAGCACCTGGGCGGCTGGCGCTTCCTTCGCATCCAGCAAGCGCTCCTGGATTGAAGCCGCAACCCGCTCAAGAACCCCGGCGGCTCCGGGATCATTCACCATTTGCAGGCCACCCCAGATGCTGTGCAGGGTTGCAGGCAGATTGGCAAGATGCAGTTTGTCGTAGTCGGATTCGATAAAAGCGGTGATTGCACGCTTTGCCAGGGTCAATGCCCCACGGGCTTCGTCAGCCACGACATAGAGCGCCTCACGGAGGTAGACAGACTCCTCCCGCTTGCGTTCACCACCGGCCAACGCGTCGGTTTCCGACGTGATGCCGCGGGTCACGATCTGCATGACGGCGTCTTCGATTCCCAGGACGGAATCGGCGAGTCGATACAGTTCATCATCACCGGGCAAGCGAGATTCTGCTTCCCAACCCCGAAGCTTGCTCGCCTCTTCTCTTGAAACGCCCGCCAGCTTGTTCAGGTCAAGCATCACCAAAGTGTTGGCCAGTCGTTCGAGGGCATCGGCAATCGAAGACAGCTCCGCCAGATCCGGCTCGATACCGCGTTCAATGATGTCCAGCTTGTCCTTCAACTGGTTCAGTTCATCCTGAAGGGCTTCCGAAAGGGATTTAAGGACATCACTGCCAGGACCGTACAACCTGCTCGCATGGGCTTCCAGCATGGAATCCGGAAAATCCGCCGGCGCGAGATGGTAAGCGGATAACACCTCGGTAACTTCAGGGTTAGCAGACCCGCTGCGGTACAGCAGATAGACCAGATCCCGAATCAGCGAATCCGGCGCGTCTTTACCCGTGGCAACCTTGCCCACGTACACCACTTCCCGGGCGTACTTCTCGATCCGCATGAACATGCGCTTGCGGGCCTTGTTAAAGACCATAGCGCGATCAAGCATGGTGTCCGCAACAATGCCGACAAGGCACCACATCTGCCCCATAGGTGCGCCCTGGCAAAGGCGGGCAAGTCCTCTCGAAGCGCGGCCAATCAATTTCTTGTTTACCACATCGTTCCGGTCGCGAAGAATTCCCAAAAGCGCAACCTGGAAGGTCAGGCGCATGCGACGCGCCATGACTTCGTAATCCGCCTCATTGCCTTCAAACGGCTGCAATGACAAACCGGCACAAAAATCCGGCCTCTCTTTGACATCGACATCAAAAAAACAGGATTCGGGATAGGGTTTTTCCCGGCGGGCCTCTCGGAGGTCATTGATCACGGGAAGCAACAGCTCGGGATGATCTTCCCGCTGCTGATGATAGTACTCGACATAGCGCCGAAGAATGAACAGAGCGCTATTGAGGGTAGTAAGGAGGATGTTTTTGTCGTCATTAGCGCCAACGGGAACGTCGTTGGCCATAGTTACTGCTTCCTGGCACAGCAGGGTTCCGCCCCGCAGCTCCACCAGAATAAAAATGCCCCGCAACTGGTTGATGAAATCAACACAGTTCTGGAGATCCTCACCCCTTTCGCGGTTTTCCTGAAAGCGTTCAAGGCTGGATTCTGCCTGCTTGATGGTCTGCTCTATTTCACTTTTGACCAGATCAAACGACTGCGATTTCGTCGCGAGAGACGACTGAACCATAAACGCTTCCCGTTAATGTTGCGGAGACTACCGCATCCTCTTTGGTGGTCACTGGTCCGGCTGTCGCGTACCAGGCCTTTTTGTTCTGGGCCGGCTAACCCCTTTTCCGGCCAAAGCCAGTTCGCAAAAAACTGGCGAACTTATCATTACTTATAACATAAAACTCAAGTACCTCAAGAAAGGCGGAATGTAACATTTGGTACAGCCCGACCCAGTTCTCATTCCGGGCTCTGGAGTTTACCCCACACAGTTTCGCCCGCCTGTTTTTCGAGCAGGGACATGAACTCTTCGTGGGCTTCGGCCTCTGAACTGGAGGCACGAACCACCGACAGGGGCGCTCTGTCAGCAGGCAGCCTTCGAATTCCGCCGTTACCGCCACCGTTCTCGGATCCGGCATCCAGTGACAGCGCGGTCTGGCCACCGGTAAGCAGGAGGTAAACATCGGCCAGGATCTCCGCATCCAGCAACGCGCCGTGGAGGTCACGGTTGCTGTTGTCCACACCGTAGCGCTTGCAGAGCGCATCAAGGTTGTTCTTCTGCCCCGGGTGACGGGCCCTTGCGATAGCGAGCGAGTCCACGATTCCGCAGTGGTCCGCGGTTTTCCGTACCGGCTTGAGACGGGCGAATTCCGAGTCCATGAAGCCGACGTCGAACGCAGCGTTATGGATAACCAGCTCGGCGCCCTTGATGAACTCGAAGAACTCATCGGCGATTTCCGCGAAACGGGGTTTGTCGGCAAGGAACTCGTTGGTGATGCCGTGAACAGTGATCGCCTCAGCCTCTACTTCCCGGTCCGGGTTGATATAGACATGGTAGTTGCGGCCGGTGAGCTGGCGCTCCATCAATTCAACACAACCGATCTCGATGATCCGGTGACCTTCTGCCGGGTCGATACCCGTGGTTTCTGTATCCAGTACGATCTGTCTCATTGCCTGTACCTGGTTAACTGTATTTATGCGCTCTGAATCTATGCGCCGGAAAGCTCGTCGACACCGCGATTGGCCAGTTCATCCGCCAGTTCATTGTCAGGAACACCAGAGTGCCCTTTTACCCAGTGCCAGTTAATCTGGTGCCGGGCCACTTCGGCATCCAGCTCGCGCCAGAGATCTTCGTTCTTCACGGGCTTTTTCGCGGAGGTCTTCCAGCCGTTCCGCTTCCAGCCTGCCATCCATTCCGTAATGCCTTTGCGCACGTACTGCGAATCCGTAAACAGCTCCACCTCGCACGGGCGCTTCAGGGCCTCCAGACCACGGATGGCTGCCATTAATTCCATGCGGTTGTTCGTGGTATTCGCCTCCCCGCCGTGCAGGGTCTTTCGATTGTCGCCATAGCGCAAAACCACGCCCCAGCCGCCGGGCCCGGGGTTGCCTTTGCAGGCGCCATCCGTATAGAGGGTTACCTTGCCGGCCATTCAGCCTCCTGATTTAATTTTCGGTGATTCACTTCGGTCTGTTAATCGGCGAGCCACTGCGGCTGCAACCTCGGGAGGCGCCAACGGTACCGGTGCCCGGCAGGGCAATCACCTTGCTTTGGCGCCAGACGGGGCGCCTTGGCAACCGGGCGTGGACGCGTTTTTTGGCAAGGATACAGTAATAGGCGCCTACTGGCAGGAGTCGATTTCCGGACAAACGGTTGTCAATCCGGCTCGTCGGCTTGCGACCACTGCGCTGCAGTGGTGGCCTGAAAAACCGGGTAATCGACGCTTCGACATTAAAGCCCAGCAAGTGCAGCCAGTCTTCCATGCGTCCGCGCAAGAGGAAGCGACCGCCCCACGGGCCCTCGCTGCTCCTGGAGATCAGTTTGCGCGCGCCCCAGAGGCTCAGAGGGTTAAAACCAAACAGCGCCATCGTGCCCTCTCCCCGGAGCACGCGCGCCGCCTCGCGAATCACCTGGTGAGGGTAAGGAGAGAAATCGGCCGTGTGATGCAGCACGACAAGATCCATCGAGTCACCGGGAAAGGCCAGCTCGTCGGCATCGCAGATGGCGACTCCATCCGGAATATGGGGATACCATCTTGGCGCTGTCATGATCTTCTGGGAAAAATCCGTGCCGGTAGCCAATGGCAGCCGATGGCTGATCCCCACCTGCAACTGCCTGGCGCCTGTCAGACGCTGTAGCTCGGCGTCGACAAAGCGTCTCTGGTCGGCCAACAGTGCCCGACCAAGCGGGGTCTGGAACCAGCGCTCAAAGCTCTCATGTCTGGCGGAATAATCAACTGCCTCGGATTCACTCACCAATGCGCCACTCCAGGAAGCCCTTTCCCATGGTTGGGGCCTTGTATTTAATGCTCTATCATATCAGTCACATTCGATAAGCACATGTGGGGCCCTATGCTGACCATTTCCGCCATACCCGCCTTCAGTGACAACTATATCTGGTGCCTTTCCGACACCGCCAGCGACAAGGCGCTGATCGTGGACCCGGGCCAGGCCCAACCGGTCCTGGACCATCTGGCCGAGAACGGACTGACCCTGGATACCATTCTGGTGACCCACCATCATCCGGACCATGTCGGCGGTGTCAAAGAATTGCTCTCCCGTTTTCCGGATTGCAGGGTAACGGGCCCCGCGGATTCGCCCTACAAAGGCAGTACCAACCTGGTTCATCCCGGTGACGAGGTGATCTGGGAAGATATCACCTTCCAGGTCCTGGGCGTTCCCGGCCATACTCTCGATCATATTGCCTACTTCACCGACGTCGAGGTAAATGGTCGGCCGGTTCTCTTCTGTGGCGATACCCTTTTTGTCTGTGGATGCGGACGTCTGTTCGAGGGCTCACCGGAGCAGATGCGTCAGTCTCTTCAGACCCTCCGGGCGCTGCCTGGCAAGACCGCCGTTTACTGCGCCCACGAGTACACCCTCGCGAACCTGCGCTTTGCCCGCAGCTGGTTGCCGGAAGACGAAGGTCTCCGGACGTTCGAGCAGGAGTGTCAGGCCGCCCGCGATGCAGGAGAACCGACGGTTCCTTCAATCCTCGAGAACGAGAAACGGCTCAATCCGTTTCTGCGGTGGGATGATCCGGCGGTAGTGGACTCCGCCCGGGCCTATTGCTCAAGCCGCGGCCTGCCCGCCGATTCCGATAACGCTATTTTTGCGGCCATTCGCCACGGCAAGGATAATTTCTGACGCCTGGTGATACGCACTTAACAAATCCTCTCAGAGCCGTAACGAGAGGTTTCTTGACCCCTTTTTAATCGGTCCCATAGAATCATTTCAAAATTGTGACCGTAAATTGTTCAATATGCCGGAGTTTCAGATGCTGAATCCGGCCTCAACCTGAACCCGGATGCTGTTATGTCGGCCAGACGATTGTCGTTTTTGTTTTTCGCCGGAGCCCTCGCAAGTGGCTGCACCAGCCTGATCAGCCAGGGAGAGCAAAGCCCGCTGAACACACAGGAAGTCACGGTCGCCGCGGGCGATGAAGGGCTCAAGAAAGCTGTCGAGACCGGAGAAAACCGTGACGCTGCCCGCGACGAGCCGCTGGACGAAGCTATTGCTCCGGAATTGAAGGATGCTGCCAGGGATGCCCGGGAGAAGCTCGACAATCCGGTTCAGAAAACCGCTGAGGCGGAGGCAGTTGAGCAAGATCTGTGGGCAAGACTGCGCTCAGGATTTGTTCTGGATCACGATATCGACAATGAACGGGTTCGGGACCAGTTGAACTGGTATGCCCGACATCCCGGCTACATTGACCGGGTTGTGGAACGCGGCAGTCGCTACCTTCACTATATCGTCAACGAGACCGAAAAGCGGGGCTTGCCTGCCGAATATGCTCTGCTCCCCGTTGTTGAAAGCGCGTTCGATCCGTTTGCGTACTCCCATGGGCGCGCGGCCGGTCTCTGGCAATTCATTCCCTCCACGGGCAAATACTTTGGCCTGACACAGAGCTGGTGGCACGATGACCGTCGTGACGTCATCGCCGCAACCGACGCTGCCCTGACCTATCTCGAGCGCCTCGCAAACCGGTTTGATGGCGACCACACGCTCGCCCTTGCCGCCTACAACAGCGGCGGCGGCACGGTTTCCAGCGCCATGCGCCGCAACCGGAACGCCAACAAGCCGACAGACTTCTGGTCTCTTCACCTGCCCCGGGAGACCAGACACTACGTCCCCAAACTGATTGCTCTGGCGAAAATATTCGACAATCCCGAGGCCTATGGCATCGAACTGCCATCGCTGAAAGACGAACCCTACTTCGAAGTTGTTGATACCGGCTCCCAGCTCGACCTTGCCCAGGCGGCAGAACTGGCCGGAGTAGATGTCGACGAGATCTACCTCCTGAACCCCTCCTACAACCGCTGGGCAACTTCGCCGGATGGACCTCACCGGTTGCTCGTTCCGGTTGGGAATGCGGAGACGTTCCGTGCCGCCCTGGCTGAAATTCCAGCCAATCAACGGGTGTCCTGGCGCAACTACGAAGTCAAATCCGGAGACAGTCTCAATTCGATCTCCCGCAAGTTCTCCACAACGCCGTCAGTGCTGCAGCAGGTCAACAATCTGGACAGCGACCTGATACGAATTGGCCAGCGCCTGATGATTCCCTTTGCTTCCAAGGGCAGCGATGCTTACGCCCTGAGCGCCTCCCAGCGCCTTGAGCGCAAACAGGAGCGTAAGCGGGACGGTAACAAGGTTCGTTACACGGTGCGCAAGGGCGACACCTTCTGGGACATTGCCCGCGAGCACCGGGTGTCCGTACGTGAAGTTGCTGCCTGGAACGGTATGGCGCCGGGCGATCCGCTGATACCCGGCAAGGAACTGGTCATCTGGTCCAAAACCAGTCAGCCGACGGTTGTGGCAGCCAACAGTGGCCGTGGCAAGGCTATGGTTCGGAAAGTAGGCTACCGGGTGCGCAAAGGCGACTCCCTTGCCCGGATTGCCAGCAGGTTTTCCGTGAATGTGCGGGACATCGCAAGCTGGAACGATCTGAATACCGCCCGTTATCTGCAACCCGGGCAAAGTCTGGTACTCTACGTTGATATCCGAAACAGTCCCTGACGTGCGAGACTTATGACAAGAACACGGAAAGCCTCATCCCTTACGTCGTTTTTATCAGCCCTGGCACTTATTGCCACACCGCTTATCTCACCCTTTTCCGTCGCCGACGAGGCAATGCCAGCCCATGGCATTGCCATGCACGGGGACACCAAATACCCCGCCGGGTTCAGCCACTTCGATTACGTGAATCCGGAAGCCCCGAAAGGCGGCACCCTGAAAATGGCGGTTGTTGCCAACGGCTTCGACTCATTCAATCCTTTTGATATCCGGGGTGTTGCCGCCGCGGGCATCAGCAACTATCTGTATGACACACTCCTTGAGTCGTCTGACGATGAGCCCTTTTCGGCCTACGGCCTGATTGCCGAATCCCTGGAGACACCCGAAGACCGGAGCTATGTGGTTTTCAATATCCGTGAACAGGCGCGGTTCCACGATGGCGAAGCCATTACCGCTGAGGATGTGAAATTCTCCTTCGACACGCTTACTACCCAGGGGCACCCCTTCTTCCGGAACTACTACGCTGACGTCGAAACAGTCACGATAGAAAGCCCTCAGCGAGTACGTTTTGACTTCAAGGAAACCAGCAATCGGGAGCTGCCGCTGATCCTCGGCCAGATGCCCATTTTGCCCCAACACTACTGGGCCGATCGCGAATTTGGCAAGAATGGCCTCAACCCGCCGTTGGGCAGTGGCCCCTACCGGATTGGTGACTTCGAAGCAGGCCGGTCGATTACTTACGAACGGGTTGACGATTACTGGGCACAGGATCTTGGCGTCCGGAATGGCCGCTTCAACTTCGATCAGATCACCTACGACTACTACACCGATGACACCGTGGCGCTGGAGGCGTTCAAGGCCGGCAGTTTCGATTTCCGGTTGGAGTCTTCTGCCAAGAACTGGGCCACAGCCTACACCGGGGAGCGTTTCGAAAACGGCACGATCATCAAGGAAGCCATCGAGCATCACCGGCCTTCAGGCATGCAGGGTTTTGCCTTCAACACCCGCAGAAAGGTGTTTTCCGACCCGCTGGTTCGTGAAGCGCTGGCCTATGGTTTCGACTTCCAGTGGGCCAACAAGAACCTCTTCTTCGACCAGTACACCCGTACTGACAGCTACTTTGAAAACAGCGATCTCGCTTCCTCGGGTCTCCCCACCGGCCGTGAACTGGAAATACTCGAAC
>NZ_DDOI01000082.1:24650-26448 GCF_002341575.1 Marinobacter sp. UBA2498
TACCAGCCACCCACCACCGAAGGCCAGCAGGGCCTCCGCGAGAATCTGAGGACGGCTCTGGGTCTGCTCAAGTCCGCCGGGTATATCATCCGCGATGGCAAGATGGTACACGGCGAAACCGGCGAACCACTGGCGTTCGAAATCCTGCTGTTCCAGAAAAGCTTCGAGCGGGTGGTTCTGCCTTTCAAGAACAACCTCGGCCGTCTCGGTATCGATGTGACCGTACGCCTCGTGGACAGCAACCAGTACATCCAGCGCCTGCGGGAATTCGATTTCGATATGATCACCCAGGTGTTCGGCCAATCGGATTCCCCGGGCAATGAACAGCGGGAATACTGGCATTCATCCACCGTGGATGCCAAAGGCTCACGGAATTACATGGGCGTGAGCGATCCGGTGATCGACGAGCTTGTGAACATGGTCATTCAGGCGCCAAACCGAGAGGAACTGGTTTACCGGGTTCGCGCCTTGGACCGGGTTCTGCTGCACCACTATTATGTGATTCCTCACTGGCACCTGAGAAGCGACCGTGTCGCCTACTGGAACCATCTGCAACGTCCAGCCGAGACGCCGAAAAACGGCATTGATCTGGACAACTGGTGGGCGAAGCCCTGAGGAAAACGCCGCCAAATGGGCATCTACATACTCAGGCGTCTGGCGCTGATCATCCCCACGCTGATCGGAATCATGCTGCTCAACTTTGTCATTGTGCAGGCGGCCCCCGGTGGTCCCGTTGAGCAGCTTATCGCTGAGATGGAAGGCCACGGCGGCAGCGCGCTGGCCCGGGCTTCCGGTGGTGGAACAGGTGGCGAGGTAGCCGACTCTTCCGGCGACACGCGTGGTTCCCGCGGCATACCCGATGAGCTTCTGAAAGAAATCGAAGTCATGTATGGCTTCGACAAGCCTGCTCACGAACGCTTCTTCAAGATGCTTGGCGATTACGCCACGTTCAACTTCGGTGATTCCTTCTTCCGGGAAAAAAGCGTCATCGACCTGATAATCGATAAAATGCCCGTTTCGATCTCCCTGGGGCTGTGGTCGACGCTGATCATCTATTTTATTTCCATCCCCCTGGGCATCCGGAAAGCCGTTACAGACGGCTCCAGGTTCGATGTCTGGACCAGCTCAGCCATTGTGGTGGGCTACGCCATTCCGGGCTTCCTCTTCGCGATACTGCTCATCGTGTTGTTTGCCGGGGGCAGTTATTTCGACTGGTTTCCGCTCCGGGGCCTGACCTCTTCGAATTTCGACGAGCTTACCTGGTACCAGAAAATCGGGGATTACTTCTGGCACCTGGCGTTGCCCGTCACCGCAAATGTGATCGGCGGTTTTGCCACCCTGACCCTGCTTACCAAGAATTCCTTCCTGGATGAGATCGGAAAGCAGTACGTGGTAACCGCCCGCGCCAAGGGTCTGGACCAGAAAGAAGTGCTGTATGGCCACGTATTTCGCAATGCCATGCTGATCGTGATTGCCAGCCTGCCAGGCGTCCTTGTCGCTCTGTTCTTTACGGGCTCCCTGCTGATTGAAGTGATCTTCTCCCTCGACGGGCTCGGGCTGCTCGGTTTCGAGGCGGCCCTGAACCGCGACTATCCCGTGATCTTCGGCACCCTGTATATCTTCACCCTGATGGGCCTGATCCTGAAGCTGATCAGCGACATTACCTACGTCCTGGTCGATCCGCGGATCGATTTTGAAAGCCGGGAGGGTGCGTGAGTTTCCGGTCTCTGACTCCGATCCAACAGCGGCGCCTGCGGAACTTCCGGAAAAACCGCCGGGGTTTCTGGTCTTTGTGGAT
>NZ_DDOI01000082.1:26619-26974 GCF_002341575.1 Marinobacter sp. UBA2498
TACAAAGGCGACCTCTACTTCCCGGTGGTCCAATCCGTGCCGGAAGAAACCTTTGGAGGTTTCCTGCCCACGGAAGCCGATTATCGCGATCCCTTTATCGCCGATGAGATAAGCGCCAACGGGTGGATGGTCTGGCCACCGATCCGGTTCAGCTACAACACCATCAATTACGATCTCGAGGTTCCGTCACCGGCGCCGCCGAGTGCAGAGAACTGGCTGGGGACCGACGATCAGGGCCGGGATGTTGCAGCCCGGGTGATCTATGGCTTCCGCATTTCGGTTCTGTTCGGCCTTACCCTGACCATCGCCAGTTGCATTGTCGGCGTAGTGGTCGGCGCCATCCAGGGCTTTTACG
>NZ_DDOI01000082.1:27094-27910 GCF_002341575.1 Marinobacter sp. UBA2498
AGGGCTTTTACGGCGGCAAAATTGATCTACTGGGCCAGCGCTTTATCGAGGTCTGGTCCGGCCTGCCGGTACTGTATCTGCTGATCATTCTCTCGAGCATTGTGCAGCCAAACTTCTGGTGGCTGCTGGGCATCATGCTGCTGTTCAGCTGGATGGGGCTGGTGGATGTGGTCCGTGCGGAATTCCTGCGTGCCCGTAACTTCGAATACGTCAAAGCTGCCCGTGCACTGGGTCTGGACAACCGCAAAATCATGTTCCGGCATATACTCCCCAATGCCATGGTAGCCACACTGACCTTCCTCCCGTTCATTCTGACGGGGGCAATTACCGGCCTGACCTCCCTGGATTTCCTGGGCTTTGGTCTGCCCTCCGGTTCACCCTCGTTGGGGGAACTGATTGCCCAGGGCAAGGCCAACCTGCATGCGCCCTGGCTGGGCATATCCGCCTTCGTATCGCTGTCGCTGATGCTCACCTTGCTGGTGTTCGTGGGTGAAGCCGTACGCGATGCCTTCGATCCGAGGAAGAGCTGATATGAGCCAGTTACTTCAGATTTCCGATCTTTCCATCTGTTTTGATCACGGGCTTCCAGCCGTCGAATCCCTGTCACTGGCAATCCGTGAAGGCGAGACCCTCGCACTGGTGGGCGAAAGCGGCTCCGGAAAATCCATTTCGGCACTGTCAATTCTTCGCCTCCTTGATGCGCGGCACACCAGCTACCCCAGCGGGCAGATCCGGTACCGCGATGAAGATCTTCTGCCCGCCACCGAGAAGCGCATGCGCCAGATCCGCGGCCGGGAGATAGGGATGATATTCCAG
>NZ_DDOI01000082.1:28016-36855 GCF_002341575.1 Marinobacter sp. UBA2498
CAGGCAAAACAGCGCTGCCTGGAACTGCTACAACTCGTGGGGATACAGAACCCGGAAAGCAAGCTTGGCGCTTATCCCCACCAGTTGTCGGGGGGGCAAAAACAGCGGGTGATGATCGCCATGGCACTGGCCAATGAACCCGATCTCCTTATCGCGGACGAACCCACGACGGCATTGGATGTAACCGTCCAGAAACAGGTTCTCGAATTGCTCAGGGACCTTCAGAAGAAACTGGGTATGGCCATTCTTCTGATTACCCATGACCTGACCATCGTTCGCCGGTACGCCGACCGGGTGGCCGTCATGGAACATGGCAAACTCGTGGAAGAGGCCGATACCGATGCCCTGTTTGCCAGCCCACAACACCCCTATACACGAAAGCTTCTGGATGCCGAGCCCCCGGAGGCGCCCCTACCCCTCGATAAACGTGCAGAACCGTTGCTGGCTGTTGAGCGACTGGACGTGCGTTTCCCGATACGAAAGAGCCTTTTGGGCAAGGTGAAGGAATCCTTTCACGCTGTGCAGGGCGCCGATTTCCAGCTCAATCGCGGCGAAACGCTCGGAATCGTCGGGGAAAGTGGCAGCGGCAAAACCACCATCGGCCATGCGCTGCTGAAGCTTACCGCCAGTACCGGAAGTATCCGCCTCGCGGGCGAGGAGCTGGCGTTTCTTAACCAGAAGGATTTCAGGCCCTGGCGAAGGCGCGTGCAGATTGTCTTTCAGGATCCGTTTGGCAGCCTCAGTCCCAGAATGTCCATTGCCGAAATTGTCCGCGAAGGGCTGGAGATCCACGACGCGGAAAACGCAGCCGAACACGACAGCAAAGTGATTCGCGCGCTCACCGACGTTGGCCTTGATCCGGAGGCACGGCATCGTTATCCACACGAATTCTCTGGCGGCCAGCGCCAACGCATTGCCATCGCCCGGGCTCTGGTGCTGCAGCCCGACCTGATCATTCTGGACGAACCCACATCCGCCCTGGACCGCACCGTGCAGAAGCAGGTCATTGAACTGTTGAGGGCTATCCAGACCCGTTATGGTCTAAGCTATATCTTTATCAGCCATGACCTGGCTGTGGTGCGCGCCCTGAGCCATAAGCTGCTGGTGCTGCAGCATGGCCGGATCGTGGAATATGGTGACGCGGCCAGGATTTTCGATGCACCGCAGGCGGAGTACACCCGTGAACTGCTGAACGCCGCGTTCTTTTACCAGAAACCAACTACGACTATTTGAGCGTTACCCCGACCAGAGCACTCAGGGATAATGCTCGCAAATCAGGAACACAGGGAGAACGACCCATGGGAATCCTCAGTGGCAAGAAAGCACTGATCGTTGGCGTAGCCAGCAAACTGTCCATTGCTTACGGTATCGCCGAGGCCTTCGCCCGCGAGGGTGCCGAACTGGCGTTTACCTACCAGAATGAAAAACTTCAGCCACGGGTTGAGAAGTTCGCCGAACAGTGGGGAAGCAAGCTGACTTTCCCCTGCGATGTCGCAAGCGACGAAGAAATTGAAAACGTCTTCAAAGAGCTGGGCAAGCACTGGGACAACATCGACATCATTGTGCATGCTGTCGGCTATGCGCCTGGACACGAGCTGGACGGCAACTACGTCGACGTGACCACCCGTGATGGCTTCCGCATTGCCCACGATATCAGCTCCTACAGCTTTGTCGCGCTGGCCAAGGGTGCCCGCGGCATGATGCATGAAGGCAGCTCGCTGATTACCCTGAGCTACCTGGGCGCTGAGAAGGTTCTGCAGAACTACAATGTGATGGGCTTGGCCAAGGCTTCCCTGGAAGCCAATGTTCGCTACATGGCCGCCAGCCTGGGCCGGGACGGCATTCGTGTGAATGGCATTTCCGCGGGTCCGATCAAGACCCTGGCCGCCTCTGGCATCAAGAGCTTCCGTAAGATGCTGGCCGAAAATGCCAGGCGTGCGCCGCTGCGGCGAAACGTCACCATCGACGAAGTGGGTAATGCTGCTGCATTCCTCGGCTCTGATATGTCCTCCGGTATTACCGGCGAGATCATGTACGTGGACGGCGGCTTCAACATTACCGGAATGGGTGAACTTGAAGAGTAAGTCTCACCCTCCCCGAACGTAAAAGAGCCGGCGTTATGCCGGCTCTTTTCGTTGGATTGCACGGACAAGAGTCAATCCTGGGCCATCGCCGAGGCCACGGCCTCCACCCACTCGACGTATGCGGTTTCGTCAGACTCAATGATTCGCGCCCCCACCAGAAAGCTCGACTCGTTGGGTCGACACCAGATCACTTCGACCATCAGACCGAAAGGCTGGGCATGGTTACCAAGAAATACGCTCGCCGGCAGCAGGGCCCCCAGGGAAAGGGGTTCGTCAGCTGTCAGGCAAAGGCCACTGGCCGAAATATCACGAATACCGCAGACAAGGTCCCGCTCCTCGGCTCCGGTTTCTTCCGGCAAGCCGGACTCAAGCTCGAGTATTGCCCTGGCTCGCGCCGTAAGACGGTAATCTGCCCGATTGTCCTGATCAACGGGCGGCTCATTCCGGGTTCCAAAGCTATAGTCATTATCTGTCATTATTGTTTTTCCTGCTTCGGCAATATCAGTTGCGGCCAACGCGAATCCGCCCGACTACCCTGCTAAGGGTGTCGTCGAATTCCGCGGAGGTTCCCAGAACCCGGATCCGTCCTTCGACAATCCTTTCAACCAGGGCGTCCTCGAGAAATTCACGCCTGTTCAGGCCCAGACGGTCCACAAACACGAGCTTTCTCGACGCATTGATGCGCACGGCCAGTTTCAGACGGGCAGGTTCATCAGACGTTTCATCGGGTTCAACGGCAATCCAGCCACCAAGCTTGATAGCATCCACCTGTTTCTCGGCCAGCAGCGTCCTTTCCTTCCGGATCCGTTCCTTTTCAGCCTGTTCATCGGCGAGTCGTTGCTCTTCATCGGCTTGCCGCTGGCGCTCAAGCTCGGCTTCACGTTCCGCTTCCTCCGCCCTTCGCCGTTCTTCCGCGACTTCTTTTTCCCGCCTCAATTCCTCTGCGCGCAGCCTGGCAGCTTCCGCCGCCTGCTCCCTCTGCCGACGCTGCTTCTCGCAGACACGGGCAAGCAGTTCCACGGTTTCTGCCAGCACCGTTCCGAACGGCGTGAGCTGCGGCAATGGCCGGATCTGCTCCTGCTCAAGGGCCCTCTGAAACTCGCCCCAGGTCTGCAGCCCCAGTTTCACGCCGGCGCCGTTCGTCCAGAGGATTTCTGCCGATTCCGGCAAGAACGCATAGAAGTAACGGCGCTGCTCTCCGACACCCTCGCCCTCGACAAACCATTGCCCCTCATACGGTTCAAAAGCTTCTGCCGCGGGCACTTCGAAGCTGAGCCAGGTGCTGTCCCAGTGGAAGCTCCCCGCCGCCGGCAGAGCCTCCACAAGATCCGGCGCCTCCCCTCTCAGCCTGGAAACCATAGCGGATTCGATCCCGGACAGGGACTCCGCAGGCAGTGATTCATTAAAAACCCGTTTCCAGACATCAAGGATCCGATCACCGATCTGTTCGCCCACGTGATAGAGCCGATTACGGTCCTTGTCGGAAAGCGACGGATCACCAATCCAGACCAGCCATTCCAGCAACTTGCTGCCATGTCGCAGGTTCTCTCCGTCGAGACCGGAATCCCAGATCGACTGTTTCAGCAGACCCTGCCAGTGATCAAGTATAAAGCGGACGATCGGAAGCGGCAGCTTGCGCCCCTGGAGAGCCCGACCGATCAATGCCCGGGAAGACTGCTCTGCCTTGCGCTGCTTTGCAGCGCCCTGCTCGGTTTCCAGCAGCCGTTGGCGGAGCTTTCCAACCTGGGCATTCCTCTTCCCGGCGTCTTCCTGCCAGCGATGACAGAATTCGTTAACCGGCTCCGTCTTGCCGGATTCAAAACTCGCGGAAACGGCGATAACCAGCGAATCCAGCTGATCCATCAGAACCTTGGCGGAACGGCCTCCGGAATCACTCCAGCCGCGCCACTCCTGAAGGCTGTCCAGCCACTCCAGTAGCGCCTTGCTGAAGGCTTTCTTGCCCTCCAGATTCATGCGCCAGGCAAGATAGAAGCGCAGCCTTGCCACCCGGCGGGCGAGGCTCGGATGCAGGCCGCTCGTCTTCAGGAACACGTCCATGATGCGGTCAGCCACATAGGCGGCGTTCACCTGTCGGGCTGACCACTCCAGATGAACAGATCGGATAACATGGGTAACCCGTTCGTCACGCTGTTCGGACCAGCAGGAAACCAGCAGTGGGCGCCAGTCGCTGACGGCGTCTGGTTCGAGCTTGCCAGCCGGGTATGGAAGGTCAGGAACACGAATGCCGGCCAGGACATCGTCAATCTTGCCTGAAACCGCTGCAACGGAAGGCACATCCTTCGGTCTCTGCCTGTTTTGCGACATCCGTTCCCCGTACTTAAGAAGCGTTGAAAAGGCCCTGTAAATAACGCAGTATAACCAACTCGCCGGGGTTTACCGCAACCGTGCACCGGCGCTATTCGCGTTAATCTGCAACCCTGTTGGCATATTCTATCGTCCACCAGGGCTGCAACGATCAGAATCGGGGAAGCAGAACAACATGTCGGGCAACAAACTAGAGAATCTGAATGTGGCGAGCCAGGAAGCACTGATCACTCCTGAAGCGCTGAAGAAGGAGATGCCGCTCTCCGACAAGGCCGCAGAAACCGTCTCAAAGGGCCGCCAGGCGATCTATGACATCATGGATGGCAAGGACCACCGGCTATTCGTCGTGGTGGGCCCCTGCTCCATTCACGATGTTGAAGCTGCGAGAGATTACGCCGCGCGCCTGAAGAAGCTTGCCGATGAAGTCAGCGACACGCTGCTGATCGTTATGCGTGTCTATTTCGAGAAGCCTCGCACAACAGTTGGCTGGAAAGGCCTCATCAACGATCCGCACCTGAACGACACCTTTGATATTGAGCAGGGCCTTCACATCGGTCGTCGTCTGCTGCTGGATATCAACGAGCTTGGCCTGCCCGCAGCCACCGAAGCGCTGGATCCGATCTCCCCGCAGTACCTGCAGGACACCATTGCCTGGTCCGCCATCGGCGCCCGTACTACCGAGTCGCAGACTCACCGCGAGATGAGCAGCGGCCTGTCCATGGCGATCGGTTTCAAGAACGGAACCGACGGCAGCCTGGACGTTGCGGTGAACGCCATGAAATCCGTGTCTCACCCCCACAGCTTCCTGGGCATCGACCAGCAGGGACAGGTGGCGATTATCCGCACCAAAGGCAATAACTACGGCCACGTTGTTCTTCGTGGCGGCGGTGGCAAACCCAACTACGATTCCGTGAGCGTCGCCCTGTGCGAACAGGCGCTGGATAAAGCAGGCTTGCGCAAGTCGATGATGATTGACTGCAGCCATGCCAACTCCAGCAAGGACCCGGCCATTCAGCCGCTGGTCATGCAGGATGTGACCCACCAGATCCTGGAAGGCAATACCTCGATCCAGAGCCTGATGGTGGAGAGCAACATCAACTGGGGTAACCAGTCCATTCCCGAGAATCTGGCAGATCTCAAGTACGGCGTATCGGTGACCGATGCCTGTATCGACTGGCCAACCACCGAAAAGGCCATTCGGGATATGCGCGATAAGTTGAAGGATGTCTTGCCCAAGCGCAAGATCGGCTGATCAAAGCATGATATAAAACGGGGAGCCTCAGCTCCCCGTTGTCATAACCCCACCTATCCAGTCCAGCCTTTCTCTCAGCGCGACTACTTGGCCGATAATAACCAGTGTTGGCGGCTGGACCGCTTCCGCCTCTACTCTTTCAACGATGTTGCAGAGATTCCCTGTAACCACGCGCTGATCCCTCGTTGTCCCCTTCGAGACCAACGCCACGGGCATTTCCTGGGACATACCGTGGGCGACCAACTGCCGGCAGATAATCGGCAGGCCAACCAGCCCCATGTAGAACACCAGGGTCTGGTTGTTCTGGACAAAGTCCTTCCAGGGTAGATCGCAGGTATCATTCTTCAGATGGCCGGTCACGAACCGGACTGACTGGGCATAATCCCGATGGGTGAGTGGGATTCCGGCGTAGGCCGCGCAGCCGGACGCGGCGGTTATACCCGGCACAACCTGAAATCGGACGCCGGCATCGGCGAGGGTTTCAATCTCTTCGCCACCGCGACCGAAGATAAACGGATCACCACCCTTGAGACGAACCACTTTTCGCCCCTGTCTGGCCAGATCCACCAGTCGCTGATTGATCTGATCCTGGGGCAAGGTGTGGTTGGCCCGCTGCTTGCCAACGTGAACCATCTCGGCGGTGTCCGGGATCATGGCCAGTATTTCCGGGGAAACCAGACGATCGTAGAGCACGACCTCGGCAGAAGTAATCAACCTCCAGGCCTTGAGTGTCAGCAGTTCAGGGTCTCCTGGCCCGGCCCCGACCAGGGCAACCTCACCCGCGGATGTGTTCGGGTTCGAAGTTACCGGATTAACCCTGTACCTTACTGGTGCAGGGGTTGCACCAACGCCCTTCCCTGGTGCGTTATCTGGCTGATCACTCATTGGATTCTGTCGACGCCTCCCATATACGGCTTGAGAACCTCCGGAACCACAATGCTGCCGTCAGCCTGCTGGTAATTCTCCATGACCGCAATCAGTGCACGACCAACGGCAAGCCCCGAACCGTTCAGGGTGTGGACGGGTTCGGGCTTTCCGGTTTCCGGGTTACGCCAACGGGCATGCATGCGGCGTGCCTGGAAATCACGGGTATTGGAGCAGGAAGAGATTTCACGGAACTTGTCCTGCCCCGGCAGCCAGACTTCCAGGTCATAGGTCTTGGCCGCCGAAAAGCCCATGTCGCCTCCACAGAGTGCAACCACGCGGTAAGGCAGCTCCAGCAACTGCAGCACCTTTTCGGCATGGCCAGTCAGGGCTTCCAGCGCGGCATCTGAATCCTCCGGACGAACCACCTGTACCAGCTCCACTTTGTCGAACTGGTGCTGACGGATCATGCCGCGAGTATCCCGGCCGTAAGAACCCGCTTCACTGCGGAAGCATGGCGTGTGGCAAACCATCTGCAGCGGCAGCTCAGCGGCATCAAGAATAGAATCCGATACCAGGTTGGTGGCAGGCACTTCCGCAGTGGGAATCAGGTACAGCGGATGCTCGCCTTCCGTTTTGAACAGGTCTTCCTCAAACTTCGGCAGTTGGCCTGTTCCGTAAAGGCTATCGGCATTAACCAGATATGGTACGTAGGTCTCCAGGTAGCCATGTTCCTGTGTGTGCAGATCCAGCATGAACTGGGCCAGAGCCCTGTGCAGCCGTGCCACCGGGCCACGCATGACGGCAAAGCGCGAATGGGCCAGGCGGGTCGCGGTCTCGAAGTCCAGGCCTTTCAGACTCTCACCCAGGGCAACGTGGTCCCTGGGCTCGAAATCAAAGCTCCTGGGCGTGCCCCAGGTGCGAATCTGAACGTTATCGTCTTCACTCTCGCCGGCTGGTACATCTTCATCCGGGAGATTCGGGATACCGGCCAGGAAGGCGTTGAGCTCCTCCTGGAGAGTGCGGAGCTCGTCTTCGGCTTCAGACTTCTGTTTCTTCAGGTCTTCCACCTCGTCCAACAGCGGCTGGATGTCCTCGCCGGCAGCCTTGGCCTTGCCGATCGACTTCGACCGCTTGTTCTGCTCGCTCTGCAGGTTTTCCGTGCTCACCTGAAGGGCACGGCGGCGTTCCTCAAGCTGCTCGAAGGTGGCGGTATCGAATTCGAAATTCTTGATGGTCAGCCGACGGGCGATCTCTTCTGTCTGGGTGCGGACACGTTTGGGATCGAGCATGATTATCCTGAATCTTCCGGTTAGCGATGTTTTGAATGACTGGCCATTATACCTGCACTGGCGCTCGTGGCTACCGCCGAAAAAAGGCTCAGGTGTAGCGTTTGCGGGGGCTTTCGGCGTTGCGGGAATCCAGACGCTGGCGTTTTTCAGCCAGTTTTATCTCGAGACCGCGGTTTACGGGCTCGTAGTAGCGGCGCTCATGAATGGCCTCGGGCAGGTAGGACTCCCCGGCGGCGAAGGCTTCGGGTTCATCATGAGCGTACCGATAAGTATCCCCATGGCCCATGCTTTTCATCAGCTTGGTGGGTGCATTACGCAGGTGTACCGGCACTTCATAGTCCGGGTCCTGGCGGATGTCGGCCATACACCGATTGAAGGCGTTATAAACAGCGTTGCTCTTGGGCGCCAGGGCCAGGTAGGTCACCGCCTGGGCCAGCGCCAGCTCCCCTTCTGGAGACCCCAGGCGTTCCTGAGCGTCCCAGGCTTCCATGCTTAGCTGCAGGGCCCGCGGATCGGCATTACCGATGTCCTCACTGGCTATCCGTACCAGACGGCGGGCAACGTAGAGCGGATCACAGCCGCCATCGAGCATCCGGCACAGCCAATACAGCGAGCCGTCCGGATCTGATCCGCGAACGGATTTATGCAACGCTGAGATCTGGTCGTAGAATACGTCACCGCCCTTGTCGAACCGGCGGAGGCTGGTCTGCATGACCTGCTCAAGCTGATCCGCCGTTACCCGATCCGTGCCGGCCTCATCCGGCTCTGCCAGGTCAGCCGCCACTTCCAGGATATTGAGAGCACGGCGGGCATCGCCACCAGACGCGGCCGCCATCAGGGTCAGCACGTCTTCATCAACTCGCAGGCGTCCACCAAATCCTTCATCAACTGTCAGCGCGCGGCGTAGCAACTGAAGGATGTCCTCTTCCTCAAGGTTCTTGAGCACGTAGACACGTGTTCTGGAAAGCAACGCACTGTTCAGCTCAAAAGAGGGATTCTCAGTGGTCGCACCAACGAAGATG
>NZ_DDOI01000082.1:36957-44512 GCF_002341575.1 Marinobacter sp. UBA2498
ATTCTCAGTGGTCGCACCTACGAAGATGAAGGTACCGTCTTCAATGTGGGGAAGAAACGCGTCCTGCTGGCTTTTGTTGAAGCGGTGAACTTCATCCACGAACAACAGAGTGTCCCGACCTTGTGACTGCTTGCGATTACGTGCCCGCTCAACAACGGCCCGGATCTCTTTCACACCGCTCAGTACGGCCGAAACCGTCTCGAAACTGAGATCGCTGACATTGGCCAGTAGTTGGGCGAAGGTGGTTTTACCGACTCCGGGAGGGCCCCAGAGGATCATCGAGTGAAGCTGGCCCTGCTCAACAGCGCGCCGCAGCGGTTTGCCGGGCCCGACCAGATGAGCCTGGCCCACATAGTCATTCAGGCTTGCCGGCCGCATTCTCGCGGCCAGCGGCCGAAAGCCCGCGGATTCCGCGAACAGACTGTCCTGCATCAGGCCCCGTCCCGGATAATATCCACACCCTCCGGATAGTCGAGGGTGAACGCACCCGCTTCAACCGGTTCGTTCAGCCTGATCCGGTCGAAACTCAGTACGCTGAGCTGTGCCAGAGAATCCTGCATACGCATCTCCTGGAGCTCACCCTTGAAGAACGTCAGCCTGAGGGACGTAAAGAGGGAGTCCGGGCTTCTTGGCTCCAGAGTAAATTCACGGGTGTTGTCGCCTATCTGGCGACCGGACACCCTGTAGGTATCCTCCAGATTATCCACCTCACCGCTCAGTAAAAGCGCGGGTGTGGATTGCACTCGATCGTCGAGATTGTGGATCGTGACCTGTTCCAGGTCCGGATCGTAAACCTCCACGGTTTCGCCATTACTGACAATAAACTGCGACAAAGGCGCACTGGTCTCCCAGTAGAACAGCCCGGGGCGCTTGGCCTTCAGGGAGCCACGGGTTTCCTGAACCTTGTTGCCATTCTCGTTAACAACAATCTGGATAAAATCCGCCTGGTAGGACTCGTAGCCCTTCAGCAACGAGGCCAACTCGTTCGCGCTATCGCTGCCCTCACTCGCACTCAGAGGGCCGGCAATAAACACCGCCATGACCAGGGTGGCCAGGCATTTCACAAAAGATCGTCCCATTGCTTGTTACTCCTAATCTCTGGGTGGCGGCGGAGCCAGAACTTCACGTGCCCCGTTGTGGCCTGCGGCGCTTACCACGCCGGATGCTTCCATGGCATCAACCAGGTTCGCTGCCCGGTTGTACCCGATCTTGAATTTTCGCTGTACCGAGGAAATCGAAACGCGCCGCCCTTCGGTAACGAACGCAACGGCCTCGTCGTAAAGGGCATCCCCTTCACTATCCCCGCCTCCTTCCGAGAGGTTGGGAACGCCCGGCAGGCTCTCGCCTTCAGCACCATTGAGAACATCGTCCACGTATACGGGCTCACCCCGAGCTTTCCAGGCACTCACCACGCGATGGACCTCATCGTCATCCACAAACGCACCATGCACTCGTACTGGCAGACCCGAACCCGGTGGCAGGTAAAGCATGTCACCATGCCCCAGGAGCTGCTCAGCGCCACCCTGATCCAGCACCGTGCGTGAATCAATCTTGGACGAGACCTGGAACGACATCCGGGTGGGAATGTTGGCCTTGATCAGGCCGGTGATTACATCCACCGAGGGCCGCTGGGTGGCAAGGATCAAGTGAATACCGGCCGCCCGCGCCTTCTGCGCGATCCGGGCAATCAGTTCCTCAACTTTCTTGCCGACGATCATCATCATGTCGGCGAATTCATCAATCACCACCACGATGAAGGGAAGAGTGTCCAGCTCGGGGCGCTCCTGCTCGTCGTTGGCCAGGTATTCGTCCGGCTTCCAGAACGGATCCAGTAATGGTTCGCCGGCGGCCCTGGCATCCTTGATCTTGCGGTTGTAGCCCGCGAGGTTACGGACCCCGAGGCTGGCCATGAGCTTGTACCGCCGCTCCATTTCAGCGACACACCAGCGTAGTGCGTTGGCCGCCTCCTTCATGTCGGTGACCACCGGCGCCAGCAGGTGCGGAATGCCGTCGTAGATGCTCAGTTCAAGCATCTTGGGGTCCACCATGATAAAGCGGACCTCTTCCGGGCCCGCCTTCAGCAGCATGCTGAGCAACATGGCATTGACGCCGACCGATTTACCGGAACCGGTGGTGCCCGCCACCAGCAGGTGCGGCATTTTGGAGAGATTGGCCACCATCGGGTTGCCGCCAATGTCGTTACCCAGTGCCAGGGTCAGCGGTGAGTTCGACTCCTGAAACACCCGCGCGCCAAGCACTTCACTGAGCCGGACCATTTCCCGTTCTTCGTTGGGAATCTCGATACCGACCACAGACTTGCCAGGAATCACCTCGACTACCCGAACGCTCAGTACCGCCAGTGAGCGGGCCAGGTCCTTTGCGAGGTTGGAAATCTTGCTGACCTTCACACCTGGAGCCGGCTTGATCTCAAACCGGGTAATGACCGGGCCGGGATTGACCTCGACTACTTCAACGGATACCCCGAAATCCCCCAGCTTTTCCTCTAGCAGCCGTGACATATGTTCCAGGGATTCTTCGGAGTAGCCTCTTTCCTTATGCTCCTCCGGCGGGTCCAGAAGAGAAATCGGTGGAATCGGGCTTTCAATATCTTCCAGCAATGAAGGCTGCTTGTTGCCCTTGTCTTTGGACTGGGTCGGCTGTTCGTCCTTCTTGAAGGGCGAAATCTTCAGCGACCGTCCGGCAGACTGAGGAGATGCCTCGGGTTTGGCGGGTTTCCCGTTAGCGACAGGAGCCTCATCCCGTGAACTGAAGCTTTCGAGCCTTGCAGGTTCCGGGTCAACTTCGGCAGAGAGACCATCCAACGCGGGCTCTTTTCGACCGGTTTCTGGCTTCGACTCGGGCTTCGGGGCTTTTGGCTTCTTCGGCCCAAAGCCTGGAATCCGTTGCCACCAGCATGGTTTGTCGGCATCTGCTTTTTGCCGTTTGCTGTCCATGGCCGGCACACGGTCCTTGACCACAGGTGGCTCAGCTTTCGGTTCTGCTTTGGGCTCTGGCTTTTCCGACTTGGGCTTGCCTTTGAAAAGGCCTTTGATGGCAAGGCCCGTTCTGAGAGTCAAACCGCCCACCTGATCCATCAGCCAGAACCAGGAGAGACCGGTAGTAACCGTTAACGCGAACAGGAAAATGGCAATCAGCAGCAGGGTTGTTGCCGGCAGGTTGAAAAACCGCACCATAGCGTCGGCAACAGCCGTTCCAAGGACTCCGCCCGAGGACGCCCCCAGACCAAACACGGAATACAGTGACAACAGACTGGTTGCCGAGAGAAGAATCAGCAAGAAGCCACCGAAGCGCATCATGAAGAGTGGCCAGTGCAGATCCAGGGAATCGTTACGCCGACGGATGAGCATCAACGCGTATCCCGCAATCATGACCGGGAACAGATAGGCAACGTGGCCGAAGAAATCCATGAAAAGGCTGGCGAGCCAGGCACCAGTGCGGCCCGCATAATTCTGCACACTGGTGTCATGACCGATACTGGCCCAGCCCGGATCTGACGGGCTAAAGGTAACCAGTGCCATGGAAAGGTAGATGCAAAGGGCAATAAGCGCGATGACGGCGCCTTCGCGAGCGCCCTGGGCGGCCAGCCGGCGAAAGCGCTGCTGCTTCTCTGTCAGTTCCTGTGGTGCTTTCTTCGCTTTTGCAGATTCGGCCATGAATGCTCAGACGTTATCGGTGCTTTCGTTCCGAAGCGCCTGAAAGCCGCGTTCAAGATCGGTTTTCAGGTCTTCTACGGCTTCGATCCCCACGGAAATCCGTACCAGATTCTCCGTGATCCCGGCCCGCGCCTTATCCTCCGGGGATAGTCGCCCGTGAGTGGTTGTGGCCGGGTGGGTGATCGTGGTCTTGACGTCACCGAGGTTTGCGGTGATGGAGATCATCCGGGTGCCATCGATGAAGCGCCATGCCTCCTCCCGCGCACCCTTGAGCTGGAACGACAGCACACCACCAAATCCGGTCTGCTGCTTTTTCGCCAGCTCATGTTGCGGATGACTCTGGAGCCCGGCATAGAAAACACGTTCAACTGCCGGCTGTTGCTCCAGCCACAGGGCCAACTCTAACGCATTGTCACAGTGGGCGCGCATACGAATTGGTAAGGTTTCCAGGCCCTTCTGAAACACCCAGGCGTTGAAGGGGCTCATGGTGGGGCCGGCAGAACGAAGGAAGCCATAGACCTCTTCCATCATCTTCTCTGATCCGACCACGACGCCTCCCACGCAGCGACCCTGACCATCCAGATATTTGGTCGCCGAGTGAATCACGATGTCTGCGCCCTGCTCCAGCGGGCGCTGGAGCACCGGCGTGCAGAAGCAGTTATCGACTACGAACAGGGCGTCGTTGTCTCTTGCCAGCTGCCCCAGGATCTCCATATCGGCCACTTCGCACAGCGGATTGGACGGCGTTTCAATAAACAGCATCCGGGTTTCGGGACGGATCGAAGCCTGCCACTCTTCCATATCCGTCAGACTGACAAACGTGGTTTCCACCCCGAAACGTGCCATGTATTTCTGGAACAACACGTTGGTGGTGCCGAACACACCCCGGGAGCAGATCACATGATCGCCGCTCTTCAGTAGCGCCATGCAGGTGCTCAGGATCGCAGACATACCGGATGCGGTGGCGACGGCACGTTCACCGCCTTCCATGGCCGCGATCCGACCTTCAAACGCCTGGACCGTAGGGTTGGTAAACCTGGAGTAGATGTTTCCGGGCTCTTCGCCGCCAAATCGCGCCGCCGCCTGGGCCGCGCTGCCATAAACGAAGCTGGACGTGGGGAATATCGCGTCGCTGTGCTCAAGCTGCCCGGTGCGGATCTGCCCTGCCCTCACGGCCAGGGTGTCCACGGACATCCCGTCCAGGTCGGACTCCGGGATCCAGACAGTTTCTTCGCGGCGAAAAGTCATCTACATCTCCTGCCTGAAAGCGGCGTTCAGTCTTCGTCGTTATGCAAGTCGATAATGCCATTGTCCCCGTCAGCACCACCGGCACTTTCGGATCGCTTTTCGTCATTGCGCAAGCCGTCAATGCGGCTCAGATACGCTTCATCGACATCACCGGTCACATAATCGCCAGTGAATACCGAGCACTCCCATCCCTCAATGTCATCGTTCACTTCACTGACGCAGGTTATAAGGTCCTCCAGATCCTGATAGAGCAGCCAGTCGGCACCAATCAGTTCCCGGATTTGCTCTACGGTGCGCCCGTGGGCAATCAGCTCACTGGCGGAGGGCATGTCGATACCATACACGTTCGGGTAGCGAACTGGAGGCGCCGCAGACGCAAAATAGACCTTACGGGCACCGGCATCCCGAGCCATCTGGACGATTTCCTTGCAGGTGGTACCGCGAACGATGGAATCATCCACCAGCATCACGTTTTTGCCACGAAACTCCAGATCGATCGGGTTAAGCTTCTGTCGGACCGATTTCTTGCGCATTTTCTGGCCCGGCATGATGAATGTCCGGCCGATGTAGCGGTTTTTGATAAAGCCTTCACGGAATTTCACCCCCAGACGATACGCCATCTGCATGGCCGACGTTCGGCTGGTGTCCGGAATCGGCATGACAACGTCGATATCGTGATCCGGTGTCTCGCGGAGCACTTTCTCCGCGAGGGTTTCGCCCATGCGCAGGCGAGCCTTGTAAACGGACACCTTGTCTATGATGGAGTCAGGCCGGGCGAAATACACGTGTTCGAAAATGCACGGGTACAGATGCGGCTGGTCGGCGCACTGGCGGGTGTAGAGGGTACCGTCAGTTTCGATATAGACCGCCTCGCCCGGGGCAATATCGCGCACGAGGGTGTAGCCCGCTGCGTTCAGGGCAACGCTTTCAGAGGCAATCATGTATTCCTTGCGGCCATTCTCATCGGTGCGTTCGCCGTAGCAGGCAGGCCGGATACCATTCGGGTCCCGGAAGCCAACAATGCCATAGCCGGTAATCATGGCAATAACGGCGTAGGCACCCCGGCAGCGTTTATGAACCGCGCTCACCGCAGAGAAGATCTCATCCTTGGTCGGGTCCAGCTTGCCAAGCTTCTGCAATTCATGGGCGAACACGTTCAACAGCACTTCCGAGTCGGAGTTCGTGTTGATGTGGCGCAGATCGGTCCGGAACAGGTCCTTGCTGAGATCATCAGCATTGGTCAGGTTGCCGTTGTGAGCCAGTGTAATGCCATACGGGCTGTTCACATAGAACGGCTGGGCTTCGGCGGAGCTGGAACTGCCAGCAGTCGGATAGCGCACGTGGCCTATACCCACGTTGCCCACCAGACGACGCATATGACGGGTATGGAAAACATCCCGTACCAGGCCATTGTCCTTGCGGAGGAAAAACCGTTCATCCTGAAATGTCACAATGCCCGCCGCGTCCTGGCCCCGGTGCTGAAGTACAGTCAGCGCATCATAGAGCGACTGATTGACGTTGGAAGTACTGACGATGCCGACAATGCCACACATGGATAAGTGTATCTCCGAGTGTTAAAACTGAATGTTAGCGGGACACGGACGCGGGTTCCACGCCTTCCTGCTCTGTAACGGAATCCGGTTCCGGCGCGTTTTCAGGCGCAGGCCCAAGAAAGCGCGCAAATTCATCGCCCAGGGTCCGTCTGGACCAGTCTTCAACCACCGCCAGGCGATCGATAATGATCGAGGTTCGCCACCAGGTATCCTGGGCCAGCGGTGTGTAACGGGTAAATGCAATCGCAACGATCACCACCACCACGCCCCGCAAAAGGCCAAAACCCATTCCAAGCACCCGATCGGTGGCCGACAAGCCGGTAGCTCGAATCAGATGACCGATCATGTTGTTGATGATGGCACCGACGATGAGCGTTCCAAAGAAAAGTATGGCAAAAGCAGCAATCAGCCGGACAAGCGGTGTTTCAACCGTGCTCTCCAGCAGGGACTGCATCTGGGGGTGGAAGGTTCTGGCCAGGATAAACGCGCCCACCCAGGTCACCAGCGAGAGGGCTTCCCGTACAAAACCCCGTTTCAGACTGATGAGGGTGGAAACTGTAATCAGGGCGATAATGACCCAGTCAATCCAGATCAGCGCTTCCATTGAAAACCCGGTGGAGAAAAGGAAGCGCGAATTCTATCAGGAAACCCCGGTTCGCCAAACCGCAAGACACACATAAACCGGACCCCGGGCGTTATTTTTCGCCGGAGGTCACCAGACTGTTAAGACCAAAGGCATCGTCCAGAGCCCTTTTGGCGGATTCGGCCTCGGTTTTTGACGCAAAGGGCCCGCTGAAGACCCTTGTCAGCGTTGTGTCGCCGCGGACAACCTCCTGAAGATGCGAGCCATAGCCCTTTTCCCGGACCTGATCTCTCAAGCGTCGGGCGTTGTCGGCATTGCCAAAGCTGCCCAACTGCACCACCCAGGCGCCATCCAGCGACCGCTCATACTCTGCAGCTTCTGTGGCAGCATTCTCCGAGGTCTGTTCAGATGTCTGAGCCGGCTCATTGGTGGATTCCTGGGCGTTGCCGCTCTCGGGCTGGGCAGCATCGGACGAATCGGTTACGTCCTGCATCTCA
>NZ_DDOI01000082.1:44533-45420 GCF_002341575.1 Marinobacter sp. UBA2498
CCTGGCCAGGCGCCTCTTCGAGGATACGATAACCCGGGGAATCCCCTGCTTCTTGCGCGCTTGAGGGTGCTGCCAGGCCGCTATCGCTGGACTCAAGACCGTAAGACGGCGCCGGCGCCAATTCCGATTCGGGCGCTTCCACTTCAGGGAAAGGCGGCTCTTCCGGAATCTTGATGGTTGTGGACGTGCGCTCGGAATGAGGCTCATCAAAAAGCATGGGAACAAAGATAACCGCCAGGGAAACAAGTACCAGCGCCCCGATTATTCTCTGTTTCAGTCCATCCACGTTGCTAGGCTCCCAACTGTTATGACTGCGCCCCGACGGGCACCCATGCGCAGATACTAACTGGCCGGCAAGCGGAACTCAAAGTGTCAGGCACGGCCATGGACAAAGTTTAAGGCGGCCTGCCTAGCTTCCGGCTACCTTGCCAGCGAGCAGAATCTCGCGTGCTTCAGCGACCGTGAAGAAAGAACCGAACACAACCACAAGATCGTTCGGGTCAGCCACGGCCAATGCTGAAACCAAGCCCTCCCGCACGGATTCAAAAGCCGTCGCCTGGATCCCTGAATCGGACAGTCTTGCTTGCAGGTCTTGACCGGACAGGCCTCTTGGTACCTTGAGACCGGCCAGATACCAGGCATCGACCACATCAACCATGGCTCTGCCCACACCTGCCACGTCTTTGTCCGCCAGGGCGCCATAAACACCATGCACCCGTCTGCCCGGGGATTTTAGTTGACTCAGCTGACCAGACAACCAACCGGCAGCATGAGGGTTATGGCCAACATCCAGGAAGATATCCGGTGCGGAACCAACACGCTCGAAACGCCCGGGTACACTCAGACCTGAAAGCACCTGCTCAATGACTGGTACCGGCAGGTTCGGT
>NZ_DDOI01000082.1:45491-49468 GCF_002341575.1 Marinobacter sp. UBA2498
CTGGTACCGGCAGGTTCGGTTCAAGCTCGCGTATGGCAACCACGGCGGCTGCCACGCTTTTGATCGGCAATGGACCGGCGGGCAGACGAATCGCCCGGCCTTTATGGCGAAGCTCTACCGCCGGAGCATCATCGCCTGCTTGCTGCTCAGTCACCAGCTCATAATCACGCCCCAGCAGAGCCAGTTCGACTTTCTGCGCAGTGGCCTGCTGGAGCACCGAACGTGGCGGATCGGAATCGGCATAGACCGAGGGGATGCCCGGCCTAAGGACACCGGCCTTTTCAAACCCGATGACTTCGCGATTGTCGCCAAGGAAGGCAACATGATCGATGTCCACCGATGTCAGGATGGCAAAATCCGCGTCCAGGACATTGACAGCATCCAGCCGCCCACCCAGGCCAACCTCCAGCACCCAGTCGTCGAGGCCCGCACCGGCAAAGGCCACGAAAGCGGCAAGGGTTCCGAATTCGAAATAGGTGAGAGAGACGTTTCCGCGTGATTCTTCAACGGCTTCGAACGCCCTGACAAGCGCGTCGTCAGAGATATCCTCACCATTAAGACGCACACGTTCGTTATAGCGTTGTAGATGGGGCGAGGTGTAGGCGCCAGTCCGGCGGCCAGCCGCGCGCAAAAGCGCCTCAACAGTAGCAACCGCGCTGCCTTTGCCGTTAGTGCCAGCCACAGTGATGATCCGGGCGGACGGCTTTCGTCGGAACAACCGCCGCAGGACCACGAGGACCCGGTCCAGGCCAAGATCAATCTCTGTAGGGTGTATCGCTTCCAGGTAGGTAAGCCACTGATCGACGGTGGCACCAGCCCCCGGCGATGCCGGGGGCTGGTCTGCAGGGTTACTCGGCAGGGGCATCGGTTTCGGGCTTCTCCGAGACTTCAAACTCGATCGGGTCTTCGGTTCCCGGGCGCTCCTGGCCGGTAAACTTGGCCAGCACATGAGCAATGCGTTCGCGCATCTGGTGGCGATGGAGAATCATGTCAATCGCGCCGTGCTCAAGCAGGAACTCACTACGCTGGAAACCTTCCGGCAGTTTTTCACGAACCGTCTGTTCTATAACCCGGGGGCCGGCGAAGCCGATCAATGCGTTTGGCTCTGCAATGTTGAGATCCCCCAGCATGGCCAGACTGGCGGACACGCCACCGAAGACAGGGTCCGTCATCACAGAGATATAGGGAATACCCTCAACTTTCATCCTCTCAAGCACAGCGGCTGTCTTCGACATCTGCATCAATGACAGGATCGCTTCCTGCATGCGGGCGCCGCCGCTGGCTGAGAAGCAGACCAACGGGATACGCTCCTTGAGAGCAACATTTGCGGCCTGGACAAACTTCTCCCCGACCACTTGCCCCATAGAGCCACCAAGGAATCCAAATTCGAACGCGCAGGCAACTAAAGGAACCCCGAGCGTCGTGCCTTTCATTGCTACGAGGGCATCCTTTTCCCCAGTGGCTTTCTGCGCCTGGGACAAACGATCTTTGTACCGCTTACTATCCTTGAACTTCAATCGGTCCCAAGGCTCAAGCTCAGCGGCAACTTCTTCACGACCCTCTGGATCAAGAAAAATTTCGAGGCGCCGACGCGCAGTCACCCTCAGGTGGTGGTTGCATTTGGGGCAAACATCCAGGTTTTTCTCAAGTTCCGGCTTGTAGAGAAAGGCACCGCATTTGGGGCATTTCTTCCACAACCCCTCCGGAACGCCCGTTCTCTGTTTCGACTCCGAGCGAATCTTGCTCGGCATTATCTTGTCCAGCCAGTTACTCATGGTCTCATCCTGTCCTTTGACGCCTGTTTGCCCTCCTCCCCTTCATTCAGGAGGCGAGACTGTCCAGTGCTTCACGCATCGGGTGGAGCAGATCCGTCAATGCCCGCTTGAGCTGGTCGGTATCTGCCTGATTTCTGGCTATTGTATCGACCAGGACGCTGCCAACAATTACACCATCGGATACCCGACCGACCGCCGCGGCAGTTTCCGCATCACGAATACCGAAACCAACACCCACCGGGAGAGCTGTCAGTTCGTGAATATGATTCACCTTGGCAGCTACCTCTTCCACGTTGATGGTGGCCGATCCCGTCACACCCTTGATAGAAACATAGTACACATAACCGGAGGAGTGCTCACTGATTGCCCGGATCCGGTCATCGGTCGTGGTTGGTGAAAGCAGGAAGATGGCGTCGAGATTTCGCTGGGTGAACAGCGGAGCAACCTCGTCGGCCTCTTCCGGTGGCAAGTCAACGGTCAGAATGCCGTCGACGCCAGCATCCTTGGCAGCATCCGCAAAACGCTCGTAGCCCATGGCTTCCATCGGGTTCAGGTAGCCCATCAAAACCACCGGAGTTGCGTCGTCTGACTTCCGGAACTCCTTGACCATGGCAATCACCTGCCTCAGCGAGGTACCGTGCACCAGGGCCCGCTCACAGGCAAGCTGGATTACCGGGCCGTCTGCCATGGGGTCAGAGAACGGCACCCCCAGCTCGATAATATCTGCCCCCGCCTCAACCAGCGTGTGCATCAGATCTACCGTGACATCGGGATGCGGGTCACCGGCAGTAATATAGGGAATAAGTGCCTTACGACCTTGTCCTTTCAGGGCCTTGAGGACCCCTTCAATTCGGCTCATGCCTGCTCCTGTTAATTCTTCAGATCTCGATGCCTTCAAGCTTGGCAACCGTGTTAATGTCCTTGTCGCCACGCCCGGAAACGTTAATGACAACGGTCTGGTCTTTGTCCATGGTCGCCGCCAGTTTGATGGCATAAGCGACAGCGTGAGCCGTTTCCAGCGCGGGCATAATACCCTCGACGCGAGTCAATTTCCGGAACCCTTCCATCGCTTCGTCATCGGTAACGGACACATAATTGGCACGGCCAATGTCTTTCAACCAGCTGTGCTCTGGACCCACCCCTGGATAGTCCAGGCCGGCACTCACCGAATGCGTACCCGCGATCTGGCCATTTTCGTCCTCCATCAGGTAGGTGCGGTTACCGTGAAGCACGCCCGGACGACCGGCACAGAGTGGTGCCGCGTGTTTGCCGGTATCAATGCCCAGGCCGCCAGCCTCGACACCGTAAAGCTGTACCGATTCGTCAGAAAGGAACGGATAGAACATGCCAATGGCGTTGGAACCACCACCCACACAAGCAACCAGGGCATCCGGCAATTTGCCGGTTTTCTCCAGCGCCTGACGACGGGTTTCACGACCGATTACCGACTGGAAATCCCGGACCAGCAGCGGATATGGATGCGGCCCCGCAACGGTACCAATGATATAGAAAGTGTCGTCCACGTGAGCCACCCAGTCACGCATCGCATCGTTCATGGCATCCTTTAGGGTTTTGGTGCCACCCTGAACGGCATGTACCGTCGCGCCCAGAAGCTTCATCCGGAACACGTTCAGAGACTGTCGCTGGACATCCTCCGCGCCCATGAAAACATGGCATTCAAGACCCAGACGCGCGCAAACAGTGGCAGTGGCAACACCGTGCTGACCCGCACCGGTTTCGGCAATGATCCGCTTTTTACCGAGGAAACTGGCAAGCAGCGCCTGGCCGATCGTGTTGTTCACCTTGTGGGCACCGGTGTGACAAAGATCTTCACGCTTGAGCCAGATCTGGGCGCCGCCGGTTTCACGGCTGAGACGCTCGGCGAAATACAGCGGGGTTGGCCGGCCAACATAGTCCGCCAGTTCCTTGTCGAACCGCGCCTGGAATTCCGGATCCTTCTTCAGGCGGGCGTATTCTTTCTCGAGCGTCATCAGGGAATCCATCAGAGTCTCGGAAACAAATCGCCCACCAAAGGCCCCGAAGTGACCCCGCGCGTCCGGCAGTGCGCTCAGCATTTCTTCAGTCAGTTTTACAGACACGGTGAACCTCTTTAATAAAATGAGAAATTTTCTGGATATCCTTGATGCCTTTGCCCTGCTCAACACCGCCACTGACGTCTACAGCCCAGGGTTTCACCTGTTT
>NZ_DDOI01000082.1:49687-59213 GCF_002341575.1 Marinobacter sp. UBA2498
GATGGCCTTGATCCAGCGTCGACCAAAACTGGCACAGAAATCCGCCGATTCGTCGCCATGAAACTGCAGCAAATCCAGTGGCACCCGCTCGAGAACCGCCTCGACTTCCTGCCTGGATGGATTAACAAATAATCCGACCACTGACATGAACGCCGGAACACGCTTTGCCAACTCGGCGGCCTGATCCAACGACACTGATCGGGGACTCGGCTCATAAAAAACCAGACCCAGGGCGTCGGCGCCGAATTGAACAGCCCCGTCGATATCCTCGGGGCGGGTAAGGCCGCAAATTTTGACCCTTGCGCTCATTGGCTCGGAACCCGCTGTTTGACATGGATGTGTGTTGGGGTGAACGGACTGTTCTCTTCCCGAGTGAACCAGGGCCTCAGAAAGCCCGGGCCGCATTCGACAGCGGGGAGCCCAAATTCTTCCGGGTACCCCACATCAACCAGATACAGACCATGGGGAGGCGCGGTTACACCTGCAGCTGTCCGATCTCTGGCGACCAGTATCTCATGAATCCACTCCGGTCGCTGCTTTCCCGAACCAACCGCCATCAGGGCGCCGGCAATATTCCGGACCATGTGATGCAAGAACGCATTGGCCTGCACGTCTATTACGACAAAATCCCGCTTCCGGGTTACCGCAATACGCTCAAGAAACCGAATCGGTGTTCGAGACTGGCACCCGGCCGCACGGAAAGAGGAAAAATCATGTTCTCCGGCCAATGCCTGCGCGGCCTTGTGCATGCGATCTGCGTCCAGTGGGCGGAAGGTCCAGCTTACCTGGCCCCGCTGTATACCCGGACGCACTGGATGGTTATAGATGATGTAACGGTAACGCCGATAGGTCGCGGAAAATCGAGCGTGGAAATCACCGACTCCATTTCCTGCCCAGTGCACGGAAATGTCATCGGGCAGCGCCGTATTTATACCCATAACCCAGGAGCGCAGGTTACGGACAGACGGAGTGTCAAAATGAGCAACTTGATAGCTGGCGTGCACGCCGGCATCGGTGCGGCCCGCACACACAAGATCAACTGGATGGTTCGCAACCTTTGCCACCGCTGCCGTCAGTTCCGCTTCTACCGATCGGACACCGGATTTCTGGAGCTGCCAGCCATGAAACTCACGCCCATCATATTCGAAGGCAAGTGCGACGCGGCCCGCGCCTACGGCGTTATCGGTGGTGAGCTGCTGAGTCTCGAGAAACAAGTGCGAATCCGAAGAGAGTGGTTCTATAAAAACAAAGCGCCGACCTTGTTGCCGGGAAGATACCCGGCGGCCGGCGCTTGCTACCTGTCAGAACCGATTATAACGGATCAGGACAGATTTTTAAGGAGGTCTTGCGCCTCTGCTTTCTGGTCTTCGTTTCCTTCAAGGGATACTTCTTCCAAGATGTCGCGAGCTCCGTCGGTGTCACCCATCTCGATGTAGGCCCGCGCGAGATCCAGCTTGGTAGCGGCCTCATCAGTTCCGGCCAGGAAGTCAAAATCGTCCTCGTCACCGAGTTCGCTTTCCTCAATGTCCGCAGCCTGCGATTTGCGCGACTCATCGGAAACTTCATCAGACGCAACCGGGAGATCAAGATCACTCTCAGGTGTCTCCGACTCTTCGAGCTCATCGGTTACACCCAGCTGCTCGAGATCCTCGGCATCTTCAACCGTCTGTTCAGGATCCGCTTCCTCTGCATCGCCCTCACCGAGCGTGTCCTCAAGACCAAGCTCTTCATCGAGTGACGCCTCTTCGCTCTCCTCGGAGTTGGCTGAATCGGCAGAATCGGAAAACTCTTCCATCAGTGCCAGGTCTTCATCGGACACGTCCAGTTCCAGGTCATCCAGTGAAGATTCTTCCATCTCAGTGCCACCAAGCTCGTCTTCTTCACCGGCTACCTTGTCCAGCTCAGCATCGAGCTCGTCCAGGAATGACTCGTCCAGCGAATCAACGTCGGAGTCGCCGTCCAAATCAGAACCCTGCTCAGAGCCTTCCTCGGAGGTGGTTTTCGGCCTTTCGTCTGGCAGCTCCTCCGCCAGGTCTCCTTCGTCCAGATCACCCTCTTCCAGATCGAGGCTCAGGTCGTCATCAGAATCGTCGAGCGTCTGCTCTGTATCGGTTGGCTTGTCAGAGTCCGCTTCGAATTCCGAAGACAGATCCCAGTCTGTGGACTCCTCAAGCTCGGAGGTGTCTTCGGTCGAAGGCTTTTGTTCATCCGATTCCATCTCCAGACCCGAGAGATCGTATTCGATCATGTCGTCCCGGCTTTCCTCTGCGCTCTCTTCAGACGCGTCTTCCTTGCTGGCCTCGGATTCGTCATGCTCATCAAGCTCGAAATCAGACAGGTCAGTCTCAGAAAGGTCCGAATCAAAGTCGCCAAACTCGTTCTCGACCGGCTCTTCTTTTTCGGAATCAAACTTATCGGCGAGAAGTTCATCAGATTCCGGCTTGTCCTGTTTTTCTGTGGACTCATCACCGGTTTCTTCCGAATCATAAGATGTGGCAAACGAATCGGAACGTAACTGAGACTCAAGGTCATCGATGCTGGGCATCGACTCCGCCTCTTCCAGCCGCGCGCGCAGCTCGTTCGCAGTGGTCAGCGCTTCTTCATCGTCCAGAGCCTCGACCTCTCCGAATTGTTTTTCGAAAGAGTCGCGATCCTGGGTATCTGCGTAGACACCCAGCAGCTTCAGGCGCAGATCGGTGCGACTGGGCTCACGGGAAATTGCGGTTTCCAGAGCTTGGGCAGCCCGATCATGCTGGCCATAGGCAATGTAAGAGTCAGCCTCGGCCAGGGCGTCGCCCGCCGCAGATTGCTGATCCTCTTCATCCAGGCTCAGATCGAAGGAATCCGTTTCTTCGTCGGTTTCATTGTTCAGCTGTTCGTAAAACGCCTTTTCCCGGTTTGCATTGCGGCGGGCAAGCAGCAGGAGAAGCAACAGCAGAACGATCAGACCGCCACCAAGGGCAATCTGATACATCGGATTACCAGTTATGGCATCAATAACGTTACCGGGGAAACCTTTGTCGGCGGCCGGAGCCTGTTGAGCAGGCTTGGGCGCAGGCTCTGCAGATTGCTCTGTTTGTGTCGGGGCTGGCTCCGCCGCCTCAGTTGCTTCAACCGCATCATCGGTAGCCGCAACCGCCGGCTCATCCGCTCCAGACATTTCCGCCTGTTCTGATGCGTCACCGGCATCGGCACCCATCTGATCATCGGTTGCCTGTTCGGAATCGGCCATTTCGTCAGTTTCATCGACCATAGCCTCGGACTCGGCCATGTCGCCTGATTCACCCGCCGCTTCGGCATCCCCAACTTCACCGTCCATCATGTCCGAATCGACGGGTGCCGTATCACCTTCAACGGCCTCGTCCATGGCGACAGATTCCGCTGCTCCGTCATCGGCAGCCGGACTTTCAACGGGTGCGGTCTGCTCTGCCGTTTCATCACCAGCAGTCTGCTGCATTTCAGCAAGCTGGGTATTCTTGAGCTCAAGCAGGCGCTGCAGAGTCTGCACCTGGTCCTGCAGGTCCTCAACACGACTGTTCAGCTCATCGTTCTCCCGGCGAGCGCTTTCGAGCTCTTCCATCGCGACCGCTGTGCCGGCATCAACGCCGCCCGGCAGTTCGCTGTCACCGCCCGCGGAGCCACTTTCGCTGCCCTCACTGCCGGCGTCCTCGGACACCACGAGTTTGAGTTCATCACCTCCGGCGCCAGCCTGCTGTTGGGGCGCGGACGCTGCCTGCTGCTCGGCGGTTGCATCGACTGTGCGCTGGGGAGTCTGGAATTCCTGATTCTGCTGGGCAACCACGCGAGTAGCTTCAGCGCGAGTTCGACTCTGGATCTGGTCCAAAGACGGGACACGCAGCACTTCACCGCGCTTCAGTCGATTGATGTTATTGCCAATGAATGCGTTCGGGTTCAGGTCCTGGATTGCTAGCATGACCTGCTGCATAGAGACACTGTTGTCTGGACGCACCTGAGACGCGATGGTCCACAATGTGTCTGAAGCTCCGGTGGGCCCGAATGTATCAGCCTGATATCCGGAACCCAGCGACCGCTCGGCCTGAGCCTGGCGACGAACTGATTCGGCACTGCGAGTGGTCGTCGGCTGGCTGGTTGTCTGGGACGTGGAGACTGTTGGAGTGCTGACCTGTTCCTGCACGCCGGACTCTTCCGCGTATACAGGTGGATCCACCAGAACGGCGTATTCCCGCATTAACCGGCCGTTTGGCCAGGTCAACTCAAGCAGGAAGTTGAGGTACGGTTCCCTCAGAGGTTCACGGGAGGACACATTGACAATGAGACTGCCATCATTGCCGGTGACCACCTGGAACCTGAGCTTACTGAGAAACTGGTTGCGATCCAGCCCCACCCGCTCATATGCCTGTTCCGAGGCAATATTGACGAACACGTCCGCTGGATTGACGCCACGGCTTTGGGGCAGAACAATCTCTGCGTCCAGTGGCTCGTTCAGATAGGACTGAAGTTCTATTTCACCCAGCCCCAGGGCCTGTGCGACGCCGGATCCGAGCCCTCCCGCCAGAGCCAGGGCAACCGCAAGCTTGCGTACCTTCATGCTTTTTCCTTTCCAGTCTCCGTTATTCGTTACTGCTCTTTTTCAAACAGAATCGGACGAGGTTGGATGACTTTCGTCTTGATAATTCTCGTTATTATGTGTTCTTTTTAATTTTCAGTCCGGCAAGTATTGTTGATAAAACCTCTTTTATCAATCAATCAGCCGCAATCCTTGTACCATTTTTTTATCAATCACGCGGAACTACCTAGCGCTCTTGAAAATAACAGGGGCGGAGGCTGAAATCAGCCTCCGCCCCCTCACTGGTTTATCGAAACCGGACACAGTTGGCATTTATTGCCTCTGTGTAACAATTTTTAACGCTCCTGAAGGATCCGGAGCATACGGCGCAGCGGCTCAGCGGCACCCCACAGGAGCTGATCACCCACCGTAAACGCGGAAATGTATTCCGGCCCCATGGTCAGCTTGCGGATACGGCCGACAGGAACGCTCAAGGTACCGGTCACCTTCGCTGGAGTAAGTTCCTCAATGGTCGCATCACGATCATTGGGAATCACTTTTACCCAGTCATTCGCTTTCGCAAGGATCGACTCGATTTCAGAAACCGGGAGATCCTTCTTCAGCTTGATAGTCAGCGCCTGACTGTGGGAGCGCATTGCGCCAATCCGCACACAGATGCCGTCGATGGGAATCGGGTTATCGGAGCGCCCGAGAATTTTGTTGGTCTCGACTCCCGCCTTCCACTCTTCCTTACTCATGCCGTTGTCGAGCTGCTTGTCGATGAACGGGATAAGACTGCCGGCCAGGGGCACCTGGAAGTGCTCGGTCGGGAAGCCGTCCGAACGCATGGTTTCGGTTACCTTGCGGTCAATCTCCAGAATCGCGGAGGAAGGATCGTCCAGCTCAGACTTGACGCTCTTGTTGAGCTCGCCCATCTGGTTCAGCAGCTCGCGCATGTTCTGAGCGCCAGAACCGGAAGCCGCCTGATAAGTCATGGGCGACACCCACTCGATCAGATCCTGTTCAAGCAGGCCACCCAAAGCCAGCATCATAAGGCTCACGGTGCAGTTACCACCGATGTAGTCCTTGACGCCTTTCTCAAGCGCAGCATCAATCACGTTTCGGTTGACCGGATCCAGAACAATCACAGAGTGGTCGACCATCCGCAGGGTGGAGGCTGCATCAATCCAGTAACCTTCCCAGCCCGCGTCACGGAGCTTCTGATAAACCGCACCGGTGTAGTCGCCACCCTGACAGGTCACGATGACATCCATGGTTTTCAGAATCTCGACGTCAAACGCGTCCTGCAGAGGAGGAACGTCGTCTTTTCCCACGTCCGGCGCAGGCTTGCCAGCCTGGGATGTGGTGAAAAACACCGGTTCGATATCGGCGAAATCGTTTTCTTCACGCATGCGTTGCATGAGGACCGAGCCCACCATGCCACGCCAACCTACAAGTCCAACTCGCTTCATGTGCGATCTTCAGACCTCGTTTTATGCCCGCCCCATGCCTTTATCGCTGGCAGGGACAGGATGGGTGATCCCGCGGCAACTGCATCGCGTTGCCGTCGGGTCTCAAATACGCCTGTCAGGGCCTGGCCTCTTTACAGTGCAGCCAGAACCGCCTCCCCCATTTCCCGGGTGGACACTTTCTTTGCGCCCTCAGACATGATGTCCGCTGTTCGCAGACCCTGATCCAGGACCTTGCTGACCGCCGCTTCAATGGCTTCAGCAGCTTTTTCCTCATTCAGGCTGTACCGCAGCATCATGGCAGCACTGAGGATGGTGGCCAGCGGATTGGCAATGCCCTGCCCGGCAATATCCGGCGCAGACCCGTGGCAGGGCTCATACATGCCCTGCTTTTCGGAGTTCAGCGACGCCGATGGCAACATGCCGATCGAGCCGGTGAGCATAGCCGCTTCGTCCGAAAGAATATCACCAAACATGTTGCCAGTCACAATCACGTCAAACTGCTTGGGGGCACGGACCAGCTGCATGGCGGCATTGTCCACGTACATATGAGACAGCTCCACGTCCGGATATTCCCGGCGGAGATCGTTCATGATTTCCCGCCATAGAACAGTCACTTCCAGCACGTTGGCTTTGTCCACGGAGCACAGCTTTTTGCCCCGCTGCTGCGCGGCCTCAAAAGCCACCCGCCCGATACGACGAATTTCCGATTCTGTGTAGGCGTAGGTGTTGTAACCCTGGCGCTCTCCGCTCTCAAGTTCGCGCACACCGCGCGGCTGACCAAAATAGATGCCACCAGTCAGTTCACGGACAATCATGATATCGAGCCCGGAAACAACTTCCGGCTTCAGAGAAGAGGCGGAGGCCAGTTGAGGATAAAGGATTGCCGGGCGCAGGTTGGCGAACAGCTCCAGGTTAGAGCGCAAACCCAGCAGCCCCTTCTCCGGGCGCTTAGCCATGGGCAGACTGTCCCACTGAGGACCGCCCACGGCACCCAGAAGGATCGCGTCGGCTCTGGTGGCCTTTTCGAGGGTTTCATCCGGCAGCGGTGTGTCGGTTTCATCAATCGCCGCACCGCCCACGAGGCCGGACTCGAAATTCAGGCCAAGATTGAACTGATCATTGATCTTGTTGAGCACTTTTTCCGCTTCAGCGACAATTTCCGGACCGATACCGTCGCCGGGAAGCATCAGGATAGTTCTGGGCATGTTTTTTCCTTGTTCCATTCCTTCAGGTCGAATTAGAGCCAGCGTAATCGGACTGCCTATTACCCCCCGGCACCAAACAGCCAGGGCGCAGTTTTACGGCGGCTTTCTTCGTAAGACCGGATCAGCTCAGCGTCTTCCAGCGTCACGCCAATATCATCGAGCCCGTTCAGCAGGCAATGACGACGGAAATCATCTACCTCAAAGGTAAAGGTTTCGCCGGATGGGGTAGTTACAGTCCTGGCTTCCAGGTCGACTGCCAACTGATAGCCTTCACCCTGCTCCACTTCCCGGAATAAACGATCGACAATTTCCTCAGGAAGCACAATGGGTAACAACCCATTCTTAAAGCAGTTATTGTAGAAAATATCGGCAAAACTCGGAGCAATAATCACCCGGAACCCGAAATCCTCCAGAGCCCAGGGTGCGTGCTCCCGGCTCGAACCACAGCCAAAGTTACGTCGCGCCAACAATACACTGGCGTTCTTGTAGCGGTCCTGATTCAGGACAAAATCCGGATTAATCGGACGGGTGGAACAATCCTGATCCGGTTTGCCTTCATCCATATACCGCAACTCATCAAACAGGTTCGGGCCGAAACCCGTGCGCTTGATGGACTTCAGAAACTGCTTGGGAATGATCATGTCCGTATCCACGTTGGAACGGTCCATGGGGGCGACAACGCCCTGGTGTTGCTTCAATGCGCGCATGGTTCTCTCCTGTGGATCAGTTCATCAGCTCGCGGACATCAACGAAATGACCGGTTACGGCGGCAGCAGCAGCCATGGCCGGGCTCACCAGATGGGTACGCCCGCCAAAGCCCTGACGGCCTTCGAAGTTCCGGTTCGACGTGGAAGCACAGTGCTCCCCCTGCCCTAGCTTGTCGGCGTTCATGGCCAGACACATCGAACAGCCCGGGTCGCGCCACTCAAGACCGGCTTCGATAAAGATCTTGTCCAGACCTTCCTGCTCCGCCTGGGCTTTCACCAGACCGGAACCGGGAACCACCATGGCCTGCTTCAGAATCGGCGACACCTTCCGCCCTTTCACCACGGCCGCGGCCTCGCGCAGGTCCTCAATCCGGCTGTTGGTACAGGAGCCAATGAACACACGATCCAGCTTGATATCGGTAATCGCCATATTGGGCTGCAAACCCATGTACTTGAGAGCGCGAACAATGCCTTCACGCTTGATCGGATCGGCTTCCTGTTCCGGATCGGGCACCTTGCCATCAATTCCGGCCACCATTTCAGGCGACGTACCCCAGCTCACCTGCGGCTGGATTTCCGAGCCTTCGAGCTCAACAACCTTGTCGAAGACTGCATCGCTATCGCTATGCAAGGTGCGCCAGTATTCAACTGCAGCATCCCACTGCCCGCCCTTGGGCCCAAACGGACGATTGCGAACGTATTCGATGGTGGTGTCATCAACCGCCACCATACCAACTCGCGCACCGGCTTCGATGGACATGTTGCAGATAGTCATCCGCCCTTCCATGCTCAGGCCCTGGATGGCTTCGCCCCCAAACTCAATGGCGTGCCCGGTACCACCGGCAGTCCCGATCTTGCCAATGATGGCCAGCACAACATCCTTGCCGGTAACGCCCGGCCCCAGTTTGCCATTGACCTTCACCAACATGTTTTTCATTTTCTGCTGCACCAGACACTGGGTGGCCAGCACATGTTCAACTTCACTGGTGCCAATACCATGAGCCAGGCAACCGAAGGCACCGTGGGTGGATGTATGGGAATCCCCACAAACAATACTCATGCCCGGCAACGTTGCGCCCTGCTCGGGCCCGATAACGTGCACGATGCCCTGACGTTGATCCTTGATCTTGAACTCAAGAATCCCGAACTCGTCGCAGTTCTTGTCCAGTGTTTCCACCTGGATCCGGGAAACCGGGTCAACAATACCTTCGACACCACGATCACGATCCGTGGTAGGCACGTTATGGTCCGGCGTCGCAATGTTGGCATCAATCCGCCACGGCTTCCGCCCCGCCAGACGCAGGCCTTCAAATGCCTGGGGTGATGTCACTTCGTGCAGTAACTGACGATCGATATAAATCAACGCGGAGCCGTCGTCGCGCTGTTTGACGAGATGATCGTCCCACAATTTGTCGTATAAGGTTTTGCCCGCCATGGTTCTCTCTCACTCTCTGGGGGTTTTTGGTTCTGACGTTTGATGCCGACATCTTACCGCTTTGGAGTGGATAACCTCAATTCATGTTTTTTATCTTTGGCATCCGTTTTGGTTATACTTTGATGAAGGTCGCATGTAGCAGGCTGACTACCAAAACACGCCCGTGAATACATCCCTGT
>NZ_DDOI01000082.1:59272-62789 GCF_002341575.1 Marinobacter sp. UBA2498
CCCTGGCGCTCCACGGTTTTGGGAGTCAGCCTCCTACATGCTCCCCAGACTCTGCGATTTTCAACAGACTTCGGGGAGCGAGTTGGAACAGCGTTTTCAAAACCGTAGAGGGCCAGGGATGGCCCGATTCGAGCCCACATGGACGTGCTTGTTGGCGTGTTTTGAAAACGCTGTTCCAACTCGGGACCTTCGCCCAAATTGAAAATCAGGAACGAAAGCATGGATTCAAACGCATTAAAAGCTTTTCTGACCATTGTCGATCAGGGCTCCTTCTCAGAAGCCGCGGAAATCCTGCACCTGACACAGCCGGCCATATCGAAACGTTTGGCTGCCCTGGAAAACCAGCTTGGCACCAGCCTGATCGATCGTAGCCACCGCCAGATTCGTCTGACTGATGCCGGCAGTCGTTTGCTTCCCCATGCGCGTCGGATCCTCGATGAAATTCACAACGCCCGGGTGGCCTTGTCGCCGGACTCTGGGCAAGTCGAGGGCGAGCTGCAAATTATCGCCAGCCATCACATCGGTCTGCATCATTTGCCGAATTGGCTGCGACGGTTCAAACGGGAATACCCTCAGGTGTCCATCAACCTGCAATTCATGGAGTCCGATGCCGCCTACGAGCAAATGCGGAAACGGAATGCAGAGCTGGCATTCGTGACGCTGAGTGACAGCATGGAACCGAGCTTTCATGTGTTTGCCCAATGGCCGGACCAGATGGTGTTTGTGGCCGGCGCCGAGCACCCCCTGGCGTCACTCGAAAATCCGAGGCTTACGGACCTAGCAGACCACCCGGCACTATTGCCCGACACCAGCACCGCAACCTATCGGGTTGTGAGCCGGTTGTTTCTGGAGGCGAATCTGCACCTGAACCCGCAAATGCCAACCAACTACCTGGAAACCATCAAGATGATGACCAGTGTGGGCCTGGGCTGGAGTGTGCTGCCCCTGCGCATGATTGACGACAGCCTTAGGGTACTGGATGTGGGCAAGCCGGTTTCTCGTGTCCTCGGGGGGATCGGGTTATCCGGGCGGCAGCTCAGCAACGCCGCCAATGCGTTACTCACCATCGTGCAGGAAGAAGAAAGCGCCTGAGCTTTACCCCTCGCCATGGGCTGGCGGCGGCCGAAGGCCTCGCCAGGTGATCACGATTGCGACTGCCATGGCGGCAGCACCACCCCAGAAAGCCGCCGAGGTACTGAACCCATCCACCAGGAAGCCCGACAACCAGGCCCCAAGCGCACCGCCAGCACCGAAGGTGAGGCCGCTGTAGAGGGCCTGGCCCTGCCCATGATGGTGTTTGCCAAAAAAGCCCTGGATGTACTGGACAGAGATTGCATGCAGCGCACCGTAAGATGCTGCATGAAGCAGCTGGGCGAACAGCAGCACGAGGACAACATCCGTCAGCTCTGCGATCAGTACCCATCGAATCATGGTGAGCGTAAGCGCGCCGATCGCAATCTGACGAACCGTGAAATTGCGCGTTAAACGGTGCATCACCAGAAACAGTGCGATCTCCGCAAAAACACCCAGCGACCACAGCAAACCAATCGACAGCTTGCCGTAGCCGTGCTGCTCCAGATGGATACTGAAGAACGTGTAATAAGCTCCGTGCGAAACCTGCAGCAGGAAATTCATCAGAAAAAACGTCACCACTGCCGGGTGCGTGACGATGGCCTTTAAACTGCCTTTCGGAGCCGGCGGCTTTCGCTCACCTCGCTCCGCAGGCACCAAAAATGCGGATACGGCAATGCCCGCAAACACCGGAAGCAACAACCACGGGAGATTCTGAATCGGCACCAGTTCCAGCAAACCGCCAACCAGCGCAACCGCTCCGATGAACCCCACCGAGCCCCAGAGCCGAACCCGCCCGTATTTCTCTTTCTGCTCGCCCAGGGTTCGAAGCGTGATCACCTCATACAGCGGCAAGATCGCATTCCAGAAAAACGTGAACGCCAGCATGACCAGCAGCAGGCCATAGAACCCCGGTTCCATGAACACACCGGCGAAGAACAGCGAGCCGATGATGGCGCCGAACCGGACCAGACGAACCCGTTGGCCGGTCTTGTCGCCGAGCCAACCCCAGACGCTGGGCGCAATGATTTTGGTGAGCTGGATCGTCGCCATGAGGGTGGCGATCTGGAGGTAGGAAAAGCCCTGGCCCGCAAGGTAGAGGGACCAATACGGCAAGAGCCCGCCAAGGAGGGCGAAGAACCAGAAATAGAGGTTAGAGAGGCGCCAGTAGATAGAAATACCCCGCAAGTCCGGCTGTTTTGGCGGCACTCACTGCCCAAAAATGTGGAGCGCCAAGGATGGCGCGACCAAGCCCTACAGGGAAGTATTCACGGGCGTTTTTTGGGCAGTGAGTGCCGCCAAAGCAGCTTCACCAAGCCTGACAAACAAAATCAGAGCTGCCCAATCACCGGCGTAGAAACAGAAACATCCGCATTCTGCCCGCGATGCCGCAGGTAATGGTCCATCAACACAATGGCCATCATCGCCTCAGCAATAGGTGTCGCCCGGATGCCGACACATGGATCGTGACGGCCGGTGGTAATCACCTCACAGGGATCGCCGTTCACATCAATGCTCCGGCCCGACAAACGCAAACTCGACGTGGGCTTCAATGCGATACTGGCCACGATCGGTTGCCCTGAGGAAATACCTCCAAGCACACCACCGGCATTATTCGAAAGGAACCCTTCCGGCGTCATCTCGTCACGATGCTCGGTGCCCTTCTGGTCGATGCAGTCAAAACCGGCGCCAATCTCGACGCCCTTCACCGCATTGATGCTCATCAGTGCATGGGCAAGGTCCGCATCCAGGCGGTCAAAGATCGGCTCGCCGAGACCCGGTGGCACGCCTTCGGCAACCACGTTGATCCGGGCACCGATGGAATCCCCCTCCTTGCGCAGGGCATCCATATAAGCTTCCATCTCGGGAACCTTGTCCGCATCCGGGCAGAAGAACGGGTTCTGGTGAACCTGATCCCAATCCAGTTTCTCGGCCTTGATGGGCCCCAGCTGCGACAGATAGCCGCGAATCCGGATACCCAGGCGCTGCTCAAGGAATTTTCTCGCAACAGCACCCGCAGCAACCCGCATAGCGGTCTCACGGGCAGACGAACGACCACCGCCGCGATAGTCGCGAACACCATACTTGTGCATGTAGGTGTAATCAGCGTGAGCCGGCCGAAACTGCTCGGAGATCTTTGAGTAATCCTTGGACCGCTGATCGGTGTTTTCAATCAGCAGGCCAATCGGCGTTCCGGTGGTCTTACCCTCGAAAACGCCTGACAGAATTCTCACCTCGTCGGCTTCACGACGCTGGGTTGTGTGCCGGGATGTTCCTGGCTTTCGGCGATCCAGGTCCCGCTGCATGTCCGCTTCCGAAAGCTCAAGTCCCGGAGGGCAGCCATCAATGATGCACCCCAGCGCAGGCCCGTGGCTCTCGCCGAATGAGGTAACCGTAAACAGTTTTCCGAAAGAGTTTCCCGACATAATTCAGTATCTTGTTCAGC
>NZ_DDOI01000082.1:62863-64275 GCF_002341575.1 Marinobacter sp. UBA2498
AATTCAGTATCTTGTTCAGCTTTTATGAGAATTCAGTTTAACTGGAAGCCTGCCACTGACGCAGGTCCGTCTCGGTGATCAGAAAGACGCCATCGCCCCCATTCTCGAACTCCAGCCAGGTTAGTGGCAGATCCGGATACGCCTCATCCATTGCAACCCAGCTGTTACCGACTTCCACGACCAGTAGTCCACCAGGAGTAAGATGTTCGGCCGCTTTGGCAATGATTCTGTGAGCGATGTCGAGCCCGTCTTTACCGGCGGCAAGGCCCAGCTCAGGTTCGTGGCGGTACTCATCCGGCATGCTGGAGAGATCGTCTGCATCCACATAGGGCGGGTTGCTAACGATCACGTCGTAGCGACCTTCAATATTGTCAAAGACATCGGATTGTACGGTACGGACCCGCTCGCGGACTCCGTGCAGGTCGATATTGGATTCAGCCACTTCAAGTGCATCCGGAGAAATGTCCGACAGATCGACTTCCGCCTCGCCGAAAACAGATGCCGCACCAATGCCAATACACCCGCTCCCGGTGCAAAGATCAAGGATGCGTTCCACCGGCTTGTCTCCGAGCCACGGCTGAAAGCCATTCTCGATCAATTCACCAATGGGGGAGCGCGGTACCAACACCCGTTCGTCAACATGAAAGGGCATGCCCATAAACCAGGCTTCACCGAGCAGATACGCCAGAGGTACGCGCTCATCCACGCGCCGGGCGATTCTTTCCAGTACCAGCTCCCGCTCTTCCCGCGTTAGACGGGCATCCAGGAACAGAGTGTTGTTTTCAAGGGGAAGGTGCAGGCTACGCATAACCAGCTGAACAGCTTCATCCCAGACATTGTCCGTGCCATGCCCGAAAAACAGCGGCGAAGCAGCAAACCGAGAGGAGGCGTAGCGGAAGTAATCCCGAACGCTGTGAAGGTCGTCAATAGGGCTGGTCACTAACGTACATCCTGTGCAAGAGCGTGTTAGCGCGGGATTATACGCTGTTTACCCGCTCGACTGCAGCCCGCCCCCGCCAACAAATTGTTCAGATAGCCAGAGGCCCGGAGCTGTTCCGGCTTTCTTCAAAGCGATCCAGCGCAGCAGCCATCCGCTCACGGCCCAGCTGAATCAATTCCGGGGCCTTGTGATAATCGTAGCTCCGACAGGCATTCTTCGGGATATTCACCAGCAAATCCGGCGGGTAGCCCGCGATCTTGTACTGCACAAGCGCACTCTGCATGGTCTCGATGGTGAGGTTCATCACATCGAATTTGCCGATCCCGAGCTTGTCCCAGTCGATGGTTTCGTGCTCTTCCTGGCTCTTCTTGTAAGCCGGCTTCTTCTCCGTCTGCTTTTGATGCTCTTTCTTGTGCACTGCCCGGCTGATCTTTTCTTCCGGGCTGTCACCGTTGTCCGGCTTCCGGGCAGT
>NZ_DDOI01000006.1:0-1632 GCF_002341575.1 Marinobacter sp. UBA2498
GTACCAGGCAGCGTTGGCTCCTGATATGGACCAGCGTACTGGTGCGCCGAGGAGTTTGCCGGTTCAGGCGAACCATCAGAAACGTGAACAAAAGCTGAAGAATGGGGCGTGGCCGGACCGCGACAATAGCCAGCTGGCCATCGCTGACGGATGCCTCGGGAATCTCGTTGCCACCGCCAAAAAAAGCGCCATTGGCCACCGCGACGGAAAGCCACCGGCCCTTCACGACGCCCCGATCGCAACGGATGGTTGCCCTGAAGCCTCGCTTCGCATTCAGCCGGCGTAATAATTCGACCACATAGCTGAAGCGCCCGAAGAGCTTTTTTTCGGTACTGCGGGATTCCCGTGCAGGGAGGGTTCCCATGCCGACATGGGCAACGTTCAGAAACATACCATCACCATAATCCGCGACATCCACCATTTGCGTTCGGCCGCTGGCAATCAACTTACACAGCGCTCCCGGCTGGTGGGGAAGCCCCAGATTCCGGGCAAAGTCGTTAGCTGTACCAGACGGCAGGACAGCAAGGGTGGCCCCCTTCTCCAGGCAAACGGCGGCGGCCCGGCTTACCGAACCGTCTCCGCCCGCGACTATAAGCGTGTCCCGGTCGTCGAGCCTGGTGCTCCAGTCGGATTCCTCAAAGTCACGGCATAGAGGATCGTGGATACCGGCAGTTGCCAGGTGCTCCAGCCAGAAGTCCCGGCCTCGCTCACCATCGCCAGCACCGGAATTGCATATCAGCCAATAAGCCATGGCGCTTGTCTCTGCTCCCCTGCTCCATCACAATCCTTTAGACCATTCCCTCACAATAATGAACAGCAAGGCAAGCAAGATGGATTTTGTCAGAACCCCGGAAAAACGCTTTGAACGACTCCTGGATTACCCGTTTGAGCCCCACTACGTGGAGGTGGACGGGCTGCGTATGCACTACGTGGATGAAGGGCCGGCCGACGCAAGTCCCGTTCTGATGATGCATGGCGAACCTTCCTGGTCCTACCTCTACCGGCATATGATTCCGATCTGCGCGGCGGCCGGCCACCGGGTTATCGCCCCGGATCTGATCGGTTTCGGCAAGTCCGACAAACCCACGTCCCTTGACGACTATTCCTACCAGCAGCACATGGACTGGATGCAGTCGTTCCTCGATCAGCTCGGACTCACCAACATCACTCTGGTATGCCAGGATTGGGGCTCATTGCTGGGGCTGCGGCTGGCGGCGGAGAATCCGGAACGGTTCCGGGCCATTGTGGTGGGCAACGGCATGTTACCTACCGGTGATCAGAAAGCCCCGCCGGCGTTCAAGATCTGGAAGAATTTTGCCCTGCACAGTCCCTGGTTTCCCATTGCGCGGATCATCAACACCGGCTCTTTCCGCAAGCTGGGGCCCGATGAAATGCGGGCCTACGACGCCCCCTTCCCTGGCAAAAAGTACAAAGCCGGCGCCCGGGCCTTCCCCAGACTGGTGCCGATGCACCCGGACGATCCCGCCAGTGAGGCTAACCGGAACGCCTGGAAAGTGCTCGAACGTTGGGAAAAGCCATTTCTGACCACCTTCAGCAATGGCGATCCGATCACCCGGGGCGGCGACGCCTATATGCATAAGCGGATTCCTGGCGCAAAAGACCAGCCCCATG
>NZ_DDOI01000006.1:1733-16281 GCF_002341575.1 Marinobacter sp. UBA2498
AAGCGGATTCCAGGTGCAAAAGACCAGCCCCACGTAACCCTCAAGGGCGGTCATTTTCTTCAGGAAGATTCACCCGTGCCCTTCGCCCGGGCCATCAATGATCTGCTCGCGACACTCTCCTGAGTGGTGTAGTCCTGAGGGTGGCAAACTCAATCCTGGCCCACCGGCACCCGCGGCCGGTAGTGCCAGGAAGACCAGCTGTACAGGCCCAGTGCAATCCAGATCACCAGAAAGCTCGTCAGTTGGGCGTCACTCAGAGGCTCGCCAAACACCAGCAGGGCAATAAAGAACTGCAGGGTGGGATTGATGTACATCAGGAAGCCGACGGTCGCCAACCGCAGGCGCCGGGCGGCACCGGCAAAAAGTAGCAGCGGAATGGCTGTCACAATGCCGCTGGCCATCAGCAGGCTGCCAATGTAGGCACTGTCGCCGAAGTGCGACATTCCCTCGCTCGCCAGCCATCCAAAGGTCAGCAGGCCGACCGGCAACAGCAGCATGGTTTCAACGAACAGGCCGGAAAGCCCATCGAGCACCACCTGTTTTCGAACGAGGCCATAAGTACCGAAACTCATGGCAAGGGCGAGTGAAATCCACGGCAGTTCACCAAGCATCGCAAGCTGGATCAGAATACCAACGCCTGCGAGCACCACCGCAGCCATCTGCCACGGCCCCATGCGTTCGCGAAGCACGAGCATGCCCAGGGCGACATTCACCAGTGGCGTCAGGAAATAGCCCAGGCTGGCCTGGAGAACATGGCGGGTTTCCACGGAATAAATGTAGATGCCCCAGTTGGCGGCAATGAGCAGCGCACAGGCAAGAACGCGCCAGAGCTGCTTCGGATTCGCCAATGCCGCTCTCACAGCAGGCCAGCGACGGAGGCCACTTATGACCACAGCGAGAAAAACACAGGACCAGATGATCCGGTGAATCAAGATTTCAAAGGCCGGCACACCCTCAAACAGGGCAAAGAACAGAGGAAAACAGCCCCAGATCGTGTAGGCACTCAGGCCATACCAGACCCCTTTGGTCGCATCCGTCATGTATTAGCCACTCCCGGACACCCTTCCTAGGCTGGTTTTTTCTGGGTGGCAACCAGAGCCACACCAACGATAGCGATGAGCCCGCCTGTCATTGCCAGTCCTCCAAGGCGCTCATCGAACAGCAGATACGCTTCCAGCGCGGTAACCGGAGGCACCAGGTAGAACAGGCTGGCCACCTGGGAAGCAGCACCCTGGCGTATCAGCCACATCAGAAGAAGGACGGCGCCGGTGGATAACCCAATCACAAGCCAGGCCATGGACAACTGCAACTGCAGGCTCCACTCAACCTCTCGGGTTTCGAGGGCGAAGGCTCCAATGGCAAACAGGGCGGCCGCTGCCGCAAATTGGATCAGCGTGCCGGCCACCAGATCCGCGCTGGCGCCGAAGCGTTTCTGGTAGACCGTGCCCATGGAAATTCCAGCGAGGGCAAAACCCGCCCAAAGCAGGCTCCAGGGAGAAAAGCCGGAGGCCTGACCACTCATACCGAACTTCTCGAGGAGGACAAGCGCCACACCGACCAGCCCCAAAATAAGTCCAATCCACTGACGTCCGCTGACTGTTTCCTTGAGGATTGCCACCGCCGCAGCAGCCGTCACCAGGGGTTGCAGCCCCACAATCAGGGAAACAATTCCGGACGCCATTCCGTCCTGAATCGCGTAGTAGACGCCGCCCAGATAGCAGCCATGCACCAACATCCCGGTGACCGCAAGGTGCCCAGCACCTCGCCAGCCCGGCCAGCGGGTTTTCATGACCCAGGCCAAGGCTCCAAGCACCACCAGTGTCAGCAGCATGCGGATCAGCAGCAGCGTAAACGGCTCCGCAAAGGGCAGACCGTACTTGGCCCCGATAAAACCAGTACTCCACAGCCAGACGAACAGCGCGGGCACGAAAAACGAGTAAAACAGTGAGCGCATGAAACTCAACCGGATTCGATGTATTTGTCAGTCAGCTTACTTTATAAGTTAGCAGGCAAACAAAACAGATACAGAAATCCGGTTTCGTGACCAGTACAGTTTGTCAGGCACGGGTCTCCGGCAGCCTTACTTCGATAGCCGGCTCGGAATCGTGCCAGTTACCCTCCCAGGTGACTTCGGGTGCTGCGCCCGGCCGGGGCGTAATGGTGACGGACACGGATCCGAAACTGGTCGGTGCCGGCCCGAAGCGGATTGGTTTGTCCTGCTCCAGCCACCGGGGAGGGATACCAGCTCCGAGAATGAGACGATCTCCCTCCTCCCGGACAAAGCAGTTGCGGACCATCAACACCCACTCGGCCGACGCCCAGACATGGTGACCATCGCCCATACAGCCGCCCTCGGTCGCCGGATGTATGGCTTCCGGCCATTGCCCGGTGGGCGATGCCAGGCCAGCCACCGCATCCACCAGATCCAGGAATCGAGCATCGCCCGCACGCAGGAGAACCTGAGCCACGTGCAGGGTGAGGTAGGCGTTAAGACCCGAGTGAATCATGTCCTGATAGAACGCCCCTTTCACAAAGCATTTTTCGAGCAGGAATTCGGCACAGTCCAGCAACCTGGGATCATCCGGCTCACACAGCTGGGTCGGATAACCCATCGCCAGTGAGCCTATGGCGCCCGCATCCAGGCGGCGATAGGGCGAGGCCGGCATTCCCGGTCGCTTGAGTCGCTGCTCGCAGGTTGCCAGACTGCGATCAACGGTCTGGCTGAACTCTTGGGCACCGGCGCCAAAATGCTCGCTGGTTTCCCGGTCAATCGGGGCAAACAGTGATTCGGCGGCCTTCAGGCCGGCGATGCCCCAGAAGTCGTCCCAGTAGTAATAATCATTGGGCCCCAGGTGTTCGGCGCTGAATCCGGCGGGCAAAAGGCCAGCGTGAGGCCCTTCGATATTTTCACTCAGGCGTTTATTCTCGATCCAGCGAGCGCCCTTGCGCACCGGCTCCTGCCACTCCGGGTGTAGAGGTCGACCAGTAAGCTCATGGAACCGCCTCAGAATCCAGAGCACTTCTCCATTGGCATCCCATTCCCCTTCCTGGGAGCGGAAATAGCCGTTTTTCAGTTGCCGCGCCGGGAACTGGTAGAGCGCCCGCTCAGCGCGATCTGTCAGACCTGCACAGAGCAAGGCATGGATAATGAACGCGGCATCGCGAAACCAGAAACGCTTGTAGGTATAGGGCCCGGGGTACACATCTTCCGGAGAGTGCAGCACCAGGGAATTCAGGGCGGCGTCATAGAGGAACTGCCAGTTTTCGTCGGGGCACTCCAGGCGGGCATGGCCATGAAGGGCGGCCGCCCAGCCGTCAGAGCGAATAACTGGCGCCGACTCATCCTGCAGCGGCACCCTGAGCCTGAGCTCCGACTCCTCACCTGCTTCGACCCGGAACAGGGCCGCTGCGGTGACCATGCCGACGTCGCACTGCCCTTCGCACTGGTCTTCCTTGTCCTGCAGATGAATCCGAACATCACCCTCGCGATAGTTCGACACATGATGACGCTCTGCCGGGCGACTGAAAAACACCGCCTGCTTGCCATCTATGGTCCAGGCGTCTCTCTGCTCGGACAGCCGGACCTTGTTGATAAAGCTGATTCCTTCAGGATTGGCGGGGCGCAAGGATATGACCAGAGAGCCGGAAGTCTCGGCCCGGGCCTTCACGACCATTTCGCAAACCGCCCGGCCGTTTTCGACTACCACCCGGGAACGACTGGTCAGGGCCAGCCCGTCCAGTTCGGACTCTGTGACCACGCAGGGACCACCCTCAAGTTCCTGGCGTTGCCGGGCCGTTTTGCAACGAGAGGGCAGAAGGCACCGGCCATTGTCCGCCAGCAGCCACGCATCCAGTGACCAGCCGTCATGGAACGGTGTCAGCAACCCCCGGGGATCCACCACGGGCAACTCATCCACATCCGGCTGGCCGATGGCCGTCCAGTTACGGTTACTGAGATTGATGTGGGTAATCGAGAATGCCCGGGGAATGAAGGCAATGTCTTCGGGGTCGAACTGGCGCTCCACCCAGTAAGGCCAGACCCAATCGAGGTTGTGCTGGATGACCCGACTGTTGATCAGCCCCCGCGCATGGAAAACCACGCCGGCCCGGAGCAGTTCGATGGGCTCGCCGACTTCCGAAGGCTGGGCAAAACTGTGAAGTTTCCCGAGCAGCGCGATCGGATCGAGGAAACCATGGCGGTGGGCCACGCGTTTTACCAGGTAACGCCAGGGCAGCCACTTCATCCAGCTCATTCGTTTGCCTCCTGTTCTGTTGGCTCAGTCTCGACCTTGTAACGGGCGAGTGCCCGCCGGGCGAGACGATTGAGAAACACCACGGCCATTACCGTGCCTACGAAACCGGCACCGTAAATGGCCCACTCCAGGGGTGAACGGCCGGTTTCCCGCACACCCAGAGTTGACAGGTCGGCGGCAAGCGAGCCGAGATACACGTTATGCAGGGAAAAGGGAATCACACCGAAAAAGGTGCCGACAACGAAACCGCCAAACGAGAAGTTGGTGAGACCGAACAGAAAATTGGACAGCTTGCCGGGGAAGAAAGGGATCAGACGGGTCAGGAGTACGATTTTCCAGCCGTGAGGCGCCATTTCGTTGCTGACGACAGACAATCGCGCGCGGCTGCGAATGTACACACGGGCGTGCTCACCCAGAAAATGCCGGGCAACCAGAAAGGCAATGGCCGAGCCCAACGTAGTGCCCACCACCACGTAGGCTGTGCCTTCCAACACGCCGAACACGAAACCCGCTCCGGTGGTCAACAACACCCCGGGCAGAAGCAGCACCATGGCCAGCACCATGATGCCGACAAAGAGGAGAGCCGCCCAGGCCCCCTGGGTATCAAACCAGCGCAGAAGCTCAACGACCTGCTGATGCACACCGAAGGCGTAAAGCAGACCGACTATCAGCCCAACGGCGGCAATGCTCCCGCCCATCCAGAGGACGGGCGACTTCTTCCAGTTGCTCATGGCCTCACCCTAACGCGGGAGGGCACCGGGTCTCAAAGGCCGGACAGGTCATCCGCGCTTTATGAGCTACTGAGAATCGACTGGAGCTTCTGGGTCAGATCCACTGCCTCTGCCCCCAACGGCGTGAGGTAGCCGCCATCTTTCTGGCTGATCAGCCCCTTGGCATGCAGGTTTTCGGCGGCCTTCACAGTTTCCGGAGCCGCCGAATGGGCATGAACCTTGAGCCCTTCCTGAGTCGAGGTGGAAGGAAATTGGCCCAGCAAATTGAGTTCGGCAAGGTGATCAACAGAGAATGGCATGGCATTTCCTCGTATTATTATCGGGGGTTTACATTCAGCATAGCCGATTCACACCATGAAGCTTTCACGAATTCTCAGCAACCGGAATGACATCAGTCGCCGTCAGGCCAATTTTCTGATTGCTTCCGGTCGGGTGGCCGTAAATGACGTCACCTGCCGCGATGCTGCTGCCGAGGTGGATCGGTTTTCATGCGTACGGATGGACGGCGATATCATTCAAGAGGCTGAAGCCTGCCATTACCTCATGCTCCACAAACCTGCAGGTTTTCTGAGTGCAACGCTCGACGACACCCATCGGACCGTGATGGAGCTGATCTCGCCAGAACTGCGCGAGGATCTGCACATTGCCGGACGACTCGACCGCGCCAGCACGGGCCTGCTGATTCTCACCAATGATGGCCGCTGGTCACGCCAGCTTACCGAGCCCCGAATCAAGATCCCGAAAGTCTACCGGGTCAGCACCGCCTATCCGATTTCTCCAGAGACCCCTCATCGATTCGCGGAGGGCATCTGGTTTGAGTTCGAGCAACTCACCACCTCACCTGCTGACCTGGATCTTCTGAGCCCCTGTGAAGCCAGAGTGACCATTTACGAAGGCCGTTACCATCAGGTGAAGCGCATGTTCCATGCCGTCGGTAATCGCGTAACGGCCCTGCATCGGGAACGGATGGGAAATATCCTGTTGGACGATGACCTGGCGGCCGGCGAATACCGCTCACTGACTGCCGAAGAAATCAACCTGATGCCGGATTGATCTGCCTCACAAACGCAGAGCCAGCATGGGCTATGCTTTCAGGGTAGCTCCAACAGAAACAGGGAAGATTCAAGGCAATGCCAAACCAGACGAGCGATTTTTACCCACGGCCACTGCGTCATCTCAGCAGCTACCTCTCGGGGCTGGTGCAGGGAAAGCTCTGGCTGAAGGTGCTCATTGGCATGTTCCTCGGGTTGATTACAGGCACGCTCCTGGGACCGTCGGTGGGACTCGTGGAACCGGAAACCGGGACGTTGATCGGTAACTGGCTGGCTTTCCCGGGGCAACTGTTTCTGGCCACCATCCAGATGATCGTAATCCCCCTGGTAATTGCCTCGGTGGTTCGCGGGCTCGCCGCCAGCGAAGACCTTGAACAGTTGCGAAAGCTGGGCCTGAGGGTAACCGGCTTTTTCGTAATCACGACGGCCATGGCAGCATCGATAGGTCTCTGGATCGGCGACCTGATCAACCCCGGCAGAATGATGGCAGGGCTCGGCACTCCCGTTGAGGCCGGGGAAAACAGTGTGCCTGTTGCCTCCATGCCGGGTGTGGATGAGCTGCCCAAGACCCTGATCGGGCTGCTACCGGGCAACCCGCTCGATGCCATGGTTGAAGGCCAGATGCTCCAGGTGGTGATCTTCTCCATCATTGTCGGCATTGCCCTGGTGAGCATGGCCCCGGAAAAATCCAGGCCCATGCTGGACCTGCTCGATTCCCTCCAGCAAATCTGCATGACGGTCGTACGCTGGGCAATGCGCCTTGCCCCCATTGCCGTGTTCGGCCTGATGGCCCAACTCACAACCACCCTGGGATTCCGGGCAATGCTGGGCATGGCATCTTACGTCGCAACCGTCATTGCGGGCTTGCTGGTACTTCTGGGCGTTTACATGCTGATCCTGAAGCTGCTCGCCGGCCAATCCCCCGTCCGGTTCCTGAAAGACACCCGGGATGTGCTGTTGCTGGCCTTTTCCACATCCAGCTCGGCGGCCATCATGCCGCTCTCCATAAGAACCGCCGAAGACAAGCTCGGTGTCCGGCCGTCGGTTTCCCAGTTCGTGATTCCCCTGGGCGCCACCATCAACATGAACGGCACGGCACTCTACCAGGCCGTTGCTACCATCTTTCTTGCACAGGTCTACGGCATTGATCTCAGCATGGGCAGTATGGCGCTCGTGGTCGCCATGGCTGTGGGCGCGTCCATCGGCTCACCGGCCACGCCCGGGGTAGGCATCGTGATCCTTGCCATGGTGCTGCAAACCGTGGGCATCCCTCCCAGCGGCATCGCACTGATCATGGGCGTGGATCGAATCCTGGATATGTGCCGGACGGCCATCAACGTGACGGGCGACCTGGTGACCTGCCGGCTGATGGAGAATCTAGCGGGAAAGAGACTGCCGCCCGAACCAGTACCGGAAGAAACGTCTTGATCGGGCGGAGTTGACTTGACCAGCGCGGGGCCAGCTCAGATGCTGTCGGAGCGTTTTTCCGAGTCCTGCAACTCCTCCTCGGTGTTGTTCCATTGCTCTGAAAGCGCTTCATAGGCATCGGAAAATCCCTTTCGAGCCTTCTCCCAGGCGGATGCCGAGCTGTCTTTCAGTTCCTGATACCAGTTTTGGACACGAGCCCTCTGTTCTCGCAACGACTCGAGGCTCTTCTGGGACCGCTCTCGGGCGGTATCGCTCATATCGTCCCAGTTTTTCGAGAGTTGTTGCTCAAGCTCCTGGATGCGTTTATCCAGGGCCGACAATGTTTTGTTGATCGAATCCTCGGCCTGCTCTTTCTGATCAGAACCATACTCCTGAAGCGCCTCACCCAACTCACCGGTTTCCTGCTTAAGCGACTCCACGGAAGAATCCTCGGGTGATGTTTCAGCCAGAGCCGTTCCTGAAAACAGTCCAGCAAAAACGATCGCAAGTGCGTAAGTCCAGTTCTTCATCATTAAGTCCTCCCAACACATCATGGGACTGTAGCAGCGAGGTCTGTCTGGATGCACCTTAACTTGAGCTAATACTGAAGTTCAGTATTGCGGCGAAATAAGGCTCTCGACCACCGCCTCACAGACCTGATCCTGATTGAGACCCTCCCCTTTCACCGTCACGTCCGCATACCGGGAATACAGTTCAAAACGCTCTTCGAACAGGGCGTCCAAAGATTGATCCGGCCTCCGGGAAATGCCCCGCATGCTGTGATCGCCGATTCGCTCGATAACCAGTTCAAGCGGGATGTCGAGAAACACGACGGTGCCGTTGCTTTTGAGATGTTCCATGGCACGTTCACTGTAGACGGCGCTGCCTCCCGTGCTGATAACCTTGTGCCGGACATCCAGTTTGAGAAGCACCTGTTCTTCTATTCGACGCAGGGCTATGTAGCCATCCTGGTCTACAATTGCCTGGAGAGTACGACCGGCTTCTTCCTGAATGAGCAAATCGGTATCGACAAACCCGAAACCCAGACGTTTGGCCAGCAGCACACCCACCGTGCTCTTGCCGCTGCCGGGCATGCCGATGAGAACGAGGTTGCGTGTGTCGGTCGGGTTAACCATGATGCTCTGGAGGGACCTCTCCATAGAATGAGAACTGGCCGGCATTAAACGCAGAACGTAACATTTTTACGACACAGCGCGCGCTTTATTCCGACCCGCAAGCCCGTATAATTCAGCCAACGGCGGTATTCAAAGAATACCTGAAGCCGGCCACAGACGGCATCTTTCGCGAGTGAGTAATGAACATCGGCAGATCTCTTCTGATCCCATCCATCGCAGCTCTTGTGCTTGCCCTGTCCGCATCCGCCCTGGCGGACGGCATCAAGCGTATCGTGCACCCGGATGGCACCGTCGAATTCACCAACGTAAAAAGTGCCAGCCAGCCCAGAGCCTCCAGCGGTAACGACACCGTCTACCGCTATACGGATGACAACGGCGTGGTTGCTTATAGCAGTATTCAGCCGGCTGCTGCCGAGTTCGACGTTATCCGTTTCCACTGCTACGCCTGCGACCCTGAATCCAGCGTCGACTGGCGCAAAACGCCGCTGTTCACCAAACCCTTCAATTCAGAAATCCAGACCGCGGCACAGGAGTTCGGGGTTGATCCCGCGCTGGTCCGCGCTGTAATTCACGCCGAATCGGCATTCAATGAAAAAGCCCTCTCCCCGGTGGGAGCCCAGGGGCTGATGCAACTCATGCCCGGCACGGCTGAAGAACTGGGTGTACGGAACGCGTTGGCGGCTGCCGAGAATATCCGTGGCGGGGTGCATTATCTGGCCAAGATGCTCGACCGGTTCAATGGTGACATCCGGCTGGCCACCGCCGCCTACAACGCGGGGCCTGGCGCCGTCAGTCGATACCAGGGGGTACCGCCCTACGCCGAAACAAAGGCCTATGTCGAAAGGGTTGGCATCCTTCACGAGCGCTACGCCGCTCTGTAGGCCCCTCAGAGGTCCGATAACCAATGAATTTCAAGCGTCTGGAGACCTTCATCTGGGTTGCAACGCTTGGCAGCTTCCGCAAGGCCGCCGAGCACCAGCACACCACCCAGCCAGCCATTTCAAACCGAATTGCCGCGCTTGAAGACGAGCTTGGCGTCAGGCTGTTCGAGCGGGAATCCGGGCACAGCAAGCTTACGAGCAAGGGGCAGGAGCTGCTGCCCTATGCCGAGAAAATTGTCTTCATGGCCCAGCAGCTGCGCAAGCGCGCAGACCGGGGGGCGTCGCTCTCCGGCATTCTCAGGCTCGGGGTCTCCGAAACAATTGTGCACTCCTGGCTGCCGCGTTTTTTCCGGGAACTGCACGAAACGGCCCCCAATCTGGATGTGGAAATTACCGTGGATGTCTCCGGCAACCTCCGATCCGGTTTGCTGGACCGGAGCCTCGATCTGGCCTTCCTGATGGGGCCCGTATCTGAGCCGAAAATTGAAAACCGCGCGCTTTGCAGTTTCCCACTGATCTGGGTCGCCAGTCCCGAGCTCAACCTCCCGGATCGGCTCCTGGCTCTCAAGGAGCTGGCCGAATGGCCCATCATTACTTATGCCAGGAACACCAAACCCTTTGCTGAAATCAGCCAGAAATTCAGCGAGATGGATGAACTCCCTGCCCGTTTCTATTCCTCAAGTTCGCTGGCAGCCTGCCGGCAATTGACCCTGGATGGCATTGGTATCTCTACGCTTCCGCTGAGCGTGATCAAGCATGAACTGGAAAGCGGTCGTCTGGTCCAGCTCAACACCTCGTGGACGCCCTCCGAGCTCGCCTTCACCGCGTCTTATTCCGGTGCCCCTTTCAACCCGATTGCCGAACTCGCAGCAAACCTTGGTGTGATGGTTTCTGACGAATACGACCGGACAACACATCACGAAAACTTATCGCCAGACCTAAAAAACGATAATTAGACTTTTTCACCAGCCGGTATACCCTGAAATTTAGTTGTAAAAAACAATTTCAATCAGGGGTTACCGTCATGCACACCGGTGCGTATTCCGATTTCAAGAACAACCTGCTTGATCAGGCCTCAGAATTACGCGCTCGCATTCGTTCGGGCGCCCACACAGCGCCCACAAGTGGCCTGGCCAACAGCCTCTTGCAGGGGAACGTGGTCATCCTGCCGTCCGAATGGGCCGGGGATTTTCTCCTATACTGTCAGAATAACCCGGTTTCCTGTCCCCTGATCGGCATGTCTCAACCCGGGGACCCGACCCTCCCCGACCTTGGACACGATCTGGATATCCGGACCGATGTGCCTGAATACCAGGTTTTCCGGAATGGCGAGCGAGCAGAGACAGCCACAGACCTCAAGAGCCTCTGGCGGGACGACCTGGTGACCTTTGTCCTGGGCTGTTCATTCTCGTTTGAGGATGCCTTGATCAGGGCCGGGCTCTCGGTGCGGAACGTGGACGAGGGACGGAACGTTTCAATGTTCCGCTCGAATATCGCTACCCGGCCCGCCGGCCCGTTCAGTGGCAACATGGTGGTCTCCATGCGCCCGTTCAATGGTGCGGATGCAATCCGCGCGATACAGATTACGACCCGCCTGCCAAAGGCCCACGGTGCACCGGTTCATATCGGCGATCCGGCGCTCATTGGCATTGAGGACGTTAACCAGCCTGATTTTGGAGATCCGGTAACGATCAGGCCGGGCGAACTTCCGCTGTTCTGGGCCTGCGGGGTTACCCCGCAACTGGCCCTCGAGAACGCTCGCCTGCCTTTCGCAATAACCCATGTACCGGGAAAAATGCTGCTTACCGAGCGGCTGAATGAAGAACTGGCGGTACTCTGAAGCCGCCGTTCAACTGAAACGATAAAAAAACAGAAACACGGGAGATTCGTTATGTTCAAAAAACTCGCCACAGCCACCCTGGTTACCGGGGCGCTGCTGACTTCATCCGTTCAGGCTCAGCAATGGCACATGCCAACGCCTTACGGCGATGCCAACCTGCCTACCCAGATTGCCTACGGTTTTGCCGAGGACATTAAAAACGGCACCGATGGTGACCTCACCATCACCGTTCATTCCGGTGCCTCCCTGGTCAAGCACCCGGAAATTCCCCGGGCAGTAAGAACCGGTCAGGTGCAGCTGGGTGAAATCTTCATCGGCATCATGGGCAACACCCATCCGGTGTTCAAACACGACAACATTCCGTTCCTGGCAACCAGCTTCGAAGATGCCAAAAGACTCTGGGAAGCCGCCAAGCCCCAGATCGAAAAGCAGCTGGACAAGGAAGGCATGACCCTGCTTTACACCGTGCCATGGCCCGCCCAGAGCCTGTATACCAAAGCCCCGGTCAACACCCTGGAAGACCTGCAAGGCCTGAAGATGCGGGCTTACAGCCCTTCCACTTCGCGTCTCGCTGACCTGATGAACACAACCCCGACAACGGTTCAGGTGCCCGAGATCCCGCAGGCGTTCAGCACCGGCATTATTGATGCCATGATCACCTCACCGTCGACAGGCGCCAACGGGCAGGCCTGGGATTACCTTTCCCACTACACCGATATCAAGGCCTGGATTCCCAAGAACGTTGTGGTCGTCAACAAGCGTGCTTTCCGTCGCCTGAGCGATGAACAGCGCCAGGTGATCCTGGATGCGGCCGCTGCGGCCGAGGCCAAAGGCTGGGAAGGCGTTCGCAAGACCGCCGCTGAAGACACCGCCACTCTGGCGGAAAATGGCATCACGGTCTCCGAACCGTCTGATGAACTGATGGCCGAACTCCAGAAGATCGGCGACATCATGGTGGAAGAGTGGAAACAGGAAGCACCGGAAGAAGTCGGCGCTATCCTCTCCAACTACCGCTAAAAGTTCACTCAACGGAAGCCTCCCGAATATCGGGAGGCTGTTCCGGGAGGCATCCGTTATGAACTCTCTTCGAGAGAAATTTTATCTGGCATCCGGCTACGCTGCTGGTTTCTGCATCGCCCTGATCATGGTCGTCATCCTGGCGCAGATCGTCGGCCGCCTGTTCGGCTTTATCATTCCATCAGCGGAAGACGTGTCCGGCTGGGCGCTTGCAGCATCCACCTTCTTCGGTCTTGCCTACACCTTTCATAACGGCGGCCATATCCGGGTCACCCTGGTTATCCAGAAGTGGTCGGCACGGCCGAGATTCTGGCAGGAGCTGGTCGTACTTATTTTCGGGTTCGCACTCGCCTGCTATATGACATTCTATTGCTGGCACATGGTCTGGGAATCCTACATTTTCGAGGAGGTCTCCCACGGCTATATTCCCGTTCCCATCTGGATCCCGCAGGTTCCGGTTGCACTGGGGATGACCGCACTCAACATTGCCATCCTGGACGATCTGGTTGCTGTGATTCGCAAGCGCACACCGTCCTATCAGCAGCATGAAGACGAGCTGAACCTGGAGGACGTGTAATGGATATCGCGTTTCTCTCCATTGTACTGGCCGTGGCGATGATCCTGATGCTCGCGGTGGGCGTGTGGGTGTCTCTGACGCTGGTTGGCATTGGCGTTCTGGGCCTGCTGCTCTCAGGCAACGATCAGATCGGCCTGTTGTTCGCCACATCGAGCTGGGGCGCCAGTACCAGTTGGTCCCTGACGGCCCTGCCCATGTTCATCTGGATGGGCGAGGTTCTGTTTCGTACCCGACTTTCCGAGGATCTGTTCAAGGGTCTGGCGCCCTGGATGGGCGGACTGCCCGGCAAGCTCCTCCATGTGAATATTCTGAGCTGTGGCATTTTTGCGGCAGTTTCCGGCTCCTCAGCTGCCACGGCCGCAACCATTGGCCGAATGACCCTGCCGGAACTGAAGGCCCAGGGTTACAGCGACAAGATGGCGGTAGGCACCCTGGCCGGCTCCGGCACGCTGGGGCTGTTGATTCCACCCTCCATTATTCTGATTGTTTATGGCGTGGCCGCGGAAGTTTCCATTGGCCGCCTGTTTATTGCCGGTGCTCTGCCCGGCCTGATGCTGGTTGCCATGTTCATGGGCTACACCATGATCTGGGCCAAGCTCAACAAAGATCAGCTGCCAACCACCAAAAAGGAAAACCTGGCGTTCTCGGTCAAGATCAAGGCCCTGAAGATGCTGCTCCCGATCGTTGGCCTGATCATTTTCGTACTCGGTTCTATCTATACCGGTTTTGCCACGCCAACCGAAGCCGCTGCACTGGGCGTGTTCGGCGCGCTGATCATCGCGGCCGCAACCGGTTCACTCAGCATCCAGAGTTTCAAGGACAGTCTGTTGGGCGCTGTGAAAAGCTCCTGCATGATCGGCCTGATTCTCGTCGGTGCCCACTTTCTGACCCTGGCCATGGGCTTCCTGGGTATTCCGCGGGAACTGGCCGCCTGGATCGGCAGCATGTCCCTGTCACCGTTCGAACTTCTGGTTGGACTGACAGTGCTGTTCGTCCTGCTCGGCTGTTTCCTGGACGGGATTTCGGTTGTGGTTCTGACCGTGGCGGTTGTCATGCCGATGGTTCAGCAGGCCGGCATCGACTTGCTCTGGTTCGGGATCTTTATTGTGCTGGTGGTAGAGATGGCACAGATTACGCCCCCGGTGGGTTTCAACCTGTTTGTCATCCAGGCCCTGACAGGTAAAGACATACTGTACGTGGCCCGGGCAGCCCTGCCGTTCTTCCTGCTGATCATGGCAGCACTTTTCCTGATCGGCTGGTTCCCGGAGATTGTCACCTACCTGCCCCAGACCATGAGCCAGGGGTAATGCAGGACACAACGTTTTTCGGAGGTACACAATGAAACTCAACTGCGACATGGGCGAGAGCTTCGGCACCTGGACCAAGGGCATGGATGCCGAAGTCATGCCCTACATTGATATGGCCAGTATTGCCTGCGGGTTTCATGCATCCGACCCGCTGACCATGGACCACACGGTCAAACTGGCTCTGGCCCAGAACGTGACCATTGGCGCCCACCCGGGCTACCCGGACCTGCTGGGGTTTGGCCGTCGGGACATGGACTGCCGCCCGGACGAGCTCAAGGCTATCCTGGTTTACCAGATGGCGGCGCTCAACGGCATCTGCCAGGTACATGGCACTTCCATCTCCTACG
>NZ_DDOI01000006.1:16365-23903 GCF_002341575.1 Marinobacter sp. UBA2498
ATGGCACTTCCATCTCCTACGTGAAGCCCCACGGCGCCCTGTATAACCGGATGATGGTCGATAACACCACCTTGTCCGTGGTTATGTCCGCCGTTCGCTCCTACGCACCAAAGTGCCCCCTGGTGGTCATGGCAACGCCGGACTGGCAACAGGTCAAGGATCGCGCGGACGAATATGGCATCGAGGTCTGGTTCGAGGCGTTCTCTGATCGCGCCTACAGCGACGAGGGCAGACTGGTAAAACGGTCGGTTCGTGGTGCCGTGCACGAGACAACCGAAGCCATTGAGGCGCAGGTCACCCAGATTATCCGCGAAGGAACGGTCACCTCGATCTCGGGCAAACATATTCCGATCAAGGCCGATACCATCTGTATTCACGGCGACAGCTACCATGCCGTCGACGCTGCACGGCATATGCGACAGGTCGTGGAAGCGCTATGAGGATCGAGTCGGTCAACGAAAACACCTGCATGGTGTATTTTGGCGACCAGATCGGTGCGGAATCCGCAGGCCTGGTCAAGCGGGCCACAGACCGGCTGCGGCGCGACATGTCCGACCTCATTGTTGACCTGGTTCCCTCATACACCTCAATTCTGGTGACCTGGGATCTGGAACAGGCTGACCGGTTTGCCATCGTTCGCAGAGTACGCGCAGCGATCGACTCCGAGGATGATGGTTCCACCGAGGGCGACTCTGCCCGCATCGTCGAGCTGCCCGTCTACTATGATCGCGAAGTGGGTCTGGACCTGGAGGATGTCTGCGAGCATGCCGGCCTGTCCCGGGACGAGGTCGTTCGCATTCACAGTGAACAGCTTTATCAGGTCTACGCCATCGGCTTCGCTCCGGGGTTTGCCTACCTGGGAAGTACCGACGAACGGATTGCCATTCCGCGGAAATCCACGCCCCGACTGAAAGTCCCTACCGGCAGCGTCGGTATCGCAGGCACCCAAACCGCAATCTACCCGAGCTGCACACCGGGTGGCTGGCAAATCATTGGCCGCACGCCGCAGAAAATGGTGGATTGGGACAGCGACTCTCTGGCCCTGGTACAGGTCGGCGATCAGGTGCGCTTTCGCGCCATAAGCCGGGACGAATTCCTGGAGCTGGGAGGCAACCTCGATGAGCTTTGAAGTCCTCGAACCCGGAATGCTGGCCCTTGTTCAGGATGCCGGCCGCCACGGCTACCAGCATATGGGCGTGACCACCGGCGGCCCCATGGACGAGTTTGCATTTTTCTGGGCGAACCGCCTGCTGGGCAATGATCTCGATGCCCCACAGATCGAAATCACCTTTGGCAGGTTCAGCCTGAAGGCGAACCATGAGGCCTGCATTGCCATTACCGGCGGCGATCTGGGCGCCCGTATCAACGATCAGGCCATTGCGCCCTGGCGCACCCATCACATCAATAAGGGCGACAGACTGGACTTCACCACGCCTGTGAACGGCTTGCGGGCCTACCTGGCGGTCAGCGGCGGATTCAAGCCAGCCATGAAGCTTGGCAGTTGCGCCACCGTGGCACGCGAGGGCCTGGGCGGCCTGGATGGCAAAGGCGCGAAACTGGCCAAGGGCGATACGCTGGAGTTTGAGAAAAACGCATCGTTTGTTGAAGCTTTTCTTCCCGAGCCGGAAGTCCCCGATTATCAACAACACCTGCGCCTGGGGGTTATTCCCGGCTATCAGTATCGGAGCTTCTCTATAGTTCAGCGGGAGAAGTTTTTCTCGTGCGATTACGAAATCAGCCAGAATATCGATCGCATGGGGTATCGACTGAAAGGTGATGCCATCTATTCGGATCTGGACGGGATTGTCTCGGAGGGGATTGCCTATGGGGCTATTCAGGTACCGAAAGACGGTCAGCCCATTGTTCTGATGAAAGACCGGCAGACCATTGGCGGCTATCCGAAAATCGGCTGCCTGAGCGCTCTCGATGCGGGCCTTCTGGCCCAGAGGGGGCCGGGGTCATCGGTCAGTTTCTATCTTTCGGACGTTGCCGAGGCCGAAGGCCGCCGGATGCTGTTTAACCAACGTCTGAAAACAGGCGCGCCCGACATCAGGACTGACTGACGCCGGGCGCGCATGGTACCGATTACCGCCGATTATTCGGAGGCGGCAATCAGACTGGCGTTACCGCCCGCGGCCGTTGTGTCGACACATAGGTGGCGTTCGATCACAAATCGCTGATCCAGCGTGTGCTCAGTGATCAGCGGTAGCAACGCACCATCACGCTTGGCCAGTGCCTCGCGATAGGCTTTCAGCAGGGGCTGATCGCCACAGCTGACTACCGCCTCGAAGCCATCGATGGTTGCCAGTGCTTCCGGCTCCAACAGACCCTCGGCGCCAACAATCGGCAGCCCGGCCTTATTCGCTTGATCGACCACATCCTGGGTGCCCGGTGCAATCACCACCACCTTGTTGCCCTGTGACAACGCGGTACCCGCCTGCTCCAGAGCGGTTTCCTTGTCCGGTCCCAGACACAGCACCACGCCACGGGCATGGTTGGACAGGCGGTTGGTCTCACCCGTTGGCCCGGGTAGCGCTTCCACGTGAGCGTCCAGTGGCTCCGGAACATTGCCAAAGATGGGCCGGATTGCGTCCATACGAGCTTCAGGCCTGGACGTCTTCAGTTTGTCCAGCTGCCCGATGAGCTTCTGCAACTGCTTGGCATCCACCTTCCTGGCGTTCGAATCCGCCTCGCGCTCGACCGTTTCACCTTTCAGGAAACGACGGACGTACTGCGGACCACCGGCCTTTGGACCGGTGCCAGACAGGCCTTCACCACCGAATGGCTGGGAGCCCACGATGGCACCGATCTGGTTGCGGTTCACATAGGTGTTACCCACCTTGATCCGGCTGGTAATACGCTCGACGCGGCGATCAACACGGCTGTGGATGCCAAACGTCAGGCCGTAGCCCTTGGCGTTGATGTCGTCCACCACCTTGTCGATGTTCTTCGCCTCGAACGTGGCCACGTGCAGGACTGGCCCGAAGATTTCTTCTTCCAGCTCCTCAATACCACTGACGCTGAGAACTGCCGGCGAAACGAACAGGCCTTTCTCGGGGACTGTCATTTTCTTCAGCAACTTGCCGTTGCGCTCGAACTTCTCGCAGTGGTCCACGATCTTCTTGCGGGCGTTCTCGTCGATCACCGGGCCCACATCCGTGGACAGCAGCCAGGGATCGCCGATGCCGAGCTCTTCCATTGCACCGTAGAGCATTTCCAGAAGGCCATCGGCAATGTCTCTCTGCACATAGAGCATACGCAGGGCGGAACACCGCTGACCGGCACTCTGGAACGAAGACGCCAGCACGTCACGGACGACCTGCTCCGGCAATGCCGTGGAGTCCACGATCATCGCGTTCAGACCACCGGTCTCTGCCACCAGCGGCGCGTCCGGCGCCATGTTCTCGGTCATGACCTTGTTAATGCGCTGGGCAGTAGCGGTAGAACCGGTAAAGCACACGCCGCTCACCCGCGAATCGGAGGTCAGGGCTGCACCCACGGTTGCGCCGGTACCCGGCACCAACTGGATGGCATCCTTCGGGATACCCGCCTGATGCATCAGTTCCACGGCGCGAATAGCCAGCAAGGATGTCTGCTCAGCCGGCTTCGCCACCACGGTGTTACCTGCCGCGAGGTTGGCCAGAATCTGCCCGGAGAAGATCGCCAGCGGGAAGTTCCAGGGCGAAATACAACACATCACGCCGCGGGCATCGCCGCTGTCTTTATAGCGGATGGCCTCGTTGGCGTAGTACTGTGAGAAATCGACCGCTTCACGGATCTCAGCAACCGCATCCAGCAGGGATTTGCCCGCTTCACGGGTAGTGAGCGCGAACAACTCGGCGTAGTTCTCCTCGTACAGGTCGCCCACCTTGCGAACGCAGGCAGCACGCTCTTCAGCCGATTTGGCGGACCAGCTCTCGAACGCGGCCGCCGCTGAGGTAATCGCGGTGTCTACATCAGCATCGGAGGCCTGGGTGACGTGGCCAACCAGATCATCCGGATCGGCCGGGTTACGTACCACCTGGATTTCGGTACCGGCCACCTCACCCGCAATCAGCGGACCACCTTTCCAGCGATAGTCTTTGTAGGCTCCGCGACCTTTCTCGATCTCGTTAACCGTGACCGGATCGGTAATATCCCAGCCTTTGGAGTTGCGACGCTGATCGCCAAACAGCTTGAACGGGTGCACGATCGCCTTGCTGGAAATGTTATTGCCCATCTCCTCAACGCTGACAATCGGATCCTTGGCAATCTCTTCCGGTGTGATGCGCTTGTCCACAATCTGGTTCACGAAGGAGCTGTTGGCACCGTTCTCCAACAAACGACGCACCAGGTACGCCAGAAGATCCTTGTGCGGGCCAACCGGCGCATAAATGCGACAGGGCACACCACTGACCTTCAGAACCTCATTGTGCAGGGATTCGCCCATGCCGTGGAGGCGCTGGAATTCGTAGTTGTCCACACCCTTGGTCTTGGCCATTTCGAGAATGGCAGATACCGAATGCGCGTTGTGGGTGGCGAACTGTGGGTAAATCCGGTTCGTCATGTTCAACAGCTTGGTGGCGCAGGACAGGAAAGAGACGTCACTGCAGGCCTTGCGGGTAAACACGGGGAACCCGTTCAGACCCATAACCTGGGCACGCTTGATTTCAGCATCCCAATAGGCGCCTTTCACCAGACGCACCATGAACTTGCGGTCGTACTTCTCCGCCAGCCCGTAGAGCCAGTCGAGTACGAAAGAGGAGCGCTTGCCATACGCCTGAACAACCACGCCAAAGCCATCCCAGCCTGCAAGCTCGGGATCCGCCACCAGCTCCTCAATCACATCCAGAGACAGATCCAGACGATCCTGCTCCTCGGCATCGATATTGAAGCCCATATTCGCAGCCGCGGCCTTTTTGACCAGTTCGCGGGCCCGGGGCAGCAACTCGTTCATGACCCGCTCTTTGTTGCCGTACTCGTAACGGGCCAGCAGGGCGGAGAGCTTGACCGAGATGCCGGGGTTCTTGCGGACATCGCCCTTGCTCGCCTTGGCAATGCTGTCGATGGCGTTGGAGTAGGAGTCGTAATAACGCTTGGCGTCATCATCGGTGCGGGCAGCTTCGCCCAGCATGTCGTAGGAATAGGTGTAACCCTTGGCCATGTATTCCTTGGCCTCATCCTGGGCTTCATCGATATCGCGACCCAGAACGAACTGTCGCCCCATCTCTTTCATCGCCTGACCGGCCACAGTACGGATAACCGGCTCGCCGAAGCGCTTGAGCAGCTTGCGCAGGGTTTCACCCACGGTGTTGCGCTCGGAATCCTTGAGCAGGTTGCTGGTCATCAGCAGGGCAACGGTGGCGGTGTTGATCAGCCCAGAGGACGCCTTGCCCACGTGGGTGCCCCAGGCACCGGAGGTGATCTTGTCTTCGATCAGCTCGTGGATGGTGGTGTTGTCAGGCACGCGCAACAGCGCCTCGGCCAGACACATCAGGGCAACGCCTTCCTTGGTCGTCAGGCCATACTCCGCCAGGAATTTTTCCATGATGGTGGACTTGGCATTCTTGCGAACGCTGCGCACCAGTTCAGCCGCACGAGCGGAAATGGCGTCGCGCTCGGCCTGGGACAACTGGGCACCAGCAATCATCTCGTGGATAACCTTGTGCTCGTCAGCGAGATAATAATCACGAATCGCCTGCCGGCTATCGACAAGCTCGGGCGTCTGTGATTGCTGCGGTCTCATAGTTGTACCCTCTTAGTTGTTTGTCTCTCCGGCATTCTACCGAGATCGACAAAGACTATTTCGCTATAAATTCAAGGCAAGCGTGCCATTACGTCTTTAATACATCACAAAAAATTAATAATTTTCTCCAAAAAACGTGATTTTCAGTCACCTTGCCTGTCGTAGTCCTGCTATGCGGCTTTCAATGCCAGCTCTCTGAGCACTCCATGAGCGACTGAGAAAACGGCACAATCCACATCATTGGCGGCCTGCATGTCGTTCAGCATCCGCTCCCAGCGGGCGAGTAACATCCGCTTGTTCCCCCGCCACGCCTCAATCCGCTTCTCCGGCGTTCCATCGCCATCAACGGGCTCGGAAAACACGCTTAGCGTGAGATTCCGTAACTGATGATCCAGCTCGTCCCTGAAATGAATGGTCGCCAACACTTGCCAGTGGCCATTTGCCCGGAAGGCCCGCATTTGCCGGTCCAACCAGGTCAGGTTCAGGCTTTCACCGAGCGTGAAATACACCCAGGCCACCGACTCCAGCTTTTCGTCCAGCTGACGGGCGATCTCGACCATGTCCATCAGCCAGTAACGGCTTTCCGCGGAAGCGCACCAGGCGGAAAGATCTTCCGGAACCATCCGCTCACAGTATTCAGCATAGCGTTCATACCAGCGACTTGCAGGAATCACCGATTCAAGTCGGCTTTTTGAAGCCAGCACATCCGCCATGGGAGCCCGGTAATGGTCGATACAGGAAACCGGGTCCAGCGCCTGCCGGCGGTTCTGCAAGAGCCAGCTGGTGCTTCGGGTCACTAACCGGATGGCATCGGCGAACAGGTCTGCCTGAACGCCGGCGTCAATTTTTCCATCCAGTGATTCCATACTCTCCCAATGGGCGTCTACGTCATGTATTCGCAGGGAGATCAGGTAGGCCGAGGCAATCCGTCCAGCATCAGCCCCGGTAGCGCTGCGTATCCGGTCAAACCAGGTGATCCCCATGCGATTTACCATGTCGTTGGCAATCTGGGTGGCCGAGATTTCTGCACGCAGGGGATGGGCCCCCACCGCTTCCGGGAAGGCGGCCAGCAGAGAGGCCGGGAAAGCCGAGTGCAGCGCAGAATTGAATCGCGGGTCATGGACGATCGGTGATGCGACCAGGGCCTGCTTGAGTTCAATTTTTGCGTAGGAAACCAGTACCGCCAGTTCAGGGCGTGTCAGGCCGCCGCCGTGCTCACGGCGAGCCTGCAATTCTTCATCCGACGGAAGAAATTCGAGACTGCGGTCCAGTTTGCCTTCTGTCTCCAGCCTGCGCATCAGCCGTTCGTACTGGTCTGCGGTGGCAACTGCGGGGTTCTGGGCAAGACTCAGCGCCATCGCCTGTCGGTAATTGTTGCGCAGCACCAGTTCGGCCACCTCAGACGTCATGGCCCTGAGCATCCGGTTTCGCTCCGGAAGCGACATCAGCTGTCGGTGCACCAGGTCATTCAGCAGAATCTTGATGTTCACCTCATGGTCCGAGCAGTCGACGCCACCGGCGTTATCGATAAAATCACTGTTCACGGAGCCGCCACGACGGGCGAAGTCGATGCGGGCCTTCTGGGTAACACCCAGGTTCCCGCCTTCTCCCAATGCCTTGCATCGCAGTTCGTTACTGTCGATTCGAAGCGCATCGTTGGTTTTGTCGCCAACATCCTCATGGGACTCTGAAGGCGCCTTCACATAGGTCCCGATACCACCGTTCCAGAGCATGTCTACCGGCGCTTTCAACAAAGCGCTGATCAGATCCGCAGGCGACAGGCTGCGTGCCTTGATGCCCAACACCTTGCGCA
>NZ_DDOI01000006.1:23961-31268 GCF_002341575.1 Marinobacter sp. UBA2498
TGATGCCCAACACCTTGCGCATCTGCGACGACACAGGAATAGACTTCATGGACCTGGAGAAAACACCGCCCCCGTCGCTGATCAGCTGGGTATCGTAATCGGCCCAGGATGAGCCGGACAGTTTGAAAAGCCGCTCTCGCTCGCGAAACGAGGCCGCAGCATCCGGATCCGGGTCGACAAAAATATGCTGGTGATTGAATGCACCGATAAGTCGAATTCGGTCGGATAGGAGCATGCCGTTGCCGAATACATCGCCACCCATATCGCCAATACCGACCACGGTGAACTCATCGCTCTGGGTATCGGTGCCTTTTTCCAGGAAGTGCCGTTTCACCGACTCCCAGGCGCCCCGGGCGGTGATACCCATTTTCTTGTGGTCGTAGCCCTCACTGCCCCCGGAGGCAAAGGCATCGCCCAGCCAGAAGTTGTACTCTGCCGCCAGTGCGTTGGCGATATCGGAAAACGTGGCTGTGCCCTTGTCGGCGGCGACCACCAGATAGGTGTCATCACTGTCATAGCGAACGACATTGGCAGGAGGGACTACCTGGCCGTCATCAAGGTTATCAGTGATATCCAGCAGCCCCCTTATGAAGGTCTGATAGCAGGAAACCCCTTCTTCGCGAACGGCCTCCCGAGAGCCATCCCTGGGCGGCTGCTTCACCACGAAGCCACCCTTCGCGCCTGCAGGCACGATCACCGAGTTCTTGACCTGCTGGGCCTTCACCAGGCCAAGGATCTCCGTACGGTAATCCTCAATCCGGTCGGACCAGCGAAGGCCACCCCGCGCGACTGGCCCGGCACGCAGATGCACGCCTTCGATTCGGGGCGAATACACAAAAATCTCGAACTTTGGCCTTGGGCGCGGTATGTCAGGAATCGACGACGGATCCAGCTTGAGCGACAGATAGGACGGAAACCCGCCATCCTCCCGGACCTGGAAATAGTTGGTTCTCAGCGTTGCCCGAATGAGCATGAAGAAACGCCGCAGAATGCGGTCGTCATCGAGGCTCGCCACCGCTTCCAGCGAATCCCGCAGCTCTGCCTCAAGCTTTTCTGTCCTGGACTTACGTCCTTTTACCCCGGGCTCGAACCGATTGAAAAAGAACGCCACGAGCCGCGAAGTGATATCCGGATGCCGGGCCAGGGTTTCTGCAATGAACGGCTGGCTGAACCCGAATCGCAGTTGTTTCACGTAACGGGCATAGGCTCGGATCAGCGCCACTTCCCGCCAGCTCAGGCCGCAGAGCATGATCAGCTGGTTGAAATCGTCGTTTTCTGCAAAGCCGTTCCAGATCTCCCGGAACGCCGACTGGATCAGCGGCCTTGCAGCTCTCAGGTCGGCTTGCCGGCACCGGTCGTGGAGTTCGACGGTAAAATCACTGACGCCGAAATTTTCGCCATCCCGTCGACGAACCCGGTATGGGTGCTCGCCCAGAACCCGCATACCCAGGTTCTCCAGAATCGGAATCACATCTGACAGGATAACCGGCTGGCCTTCGCTGTAGAGCTTGAAGTGGAATCCGGTTTCGGAAGGATCTCTGGGTTGGTAGAACCGCATGGGCACATCGGTGCTGACGGCAATAGACTGGATCTGCTCAATATCGGCAAGTGCCTCTGACACCGGAAACCTCGCCCGGTAGGCCGAAGGGAACCCGCCACTGAACACCTGGGCATAGCGCCCGCCAATCGAGTCGCCGAAACTCCGGACCAGTTCGCCGTGGAGGTCGTCATCCCAGGATCGGGACTCCTCCACCATCCGGGCCACGATCTCCCGGAGTTCAAGGGAGTCGTCGTTATCGGACGCCTGGTTCTGGAGGACATCGGCAAGCTGTTCCAGCAGGGTTTGTTTTTGTAATGCGCGGGAATCGGTCATCGAAACTCTCCGGACTTGGTAAACGTTCTTACTGGGCTGATGAACCTACCAGTATACGCAAGGCCGGAAAGTCACTTAGACCATATAGTTTCGGATTAGAGGAGTTTCGATTATATTTGCCATATGATTTAGCCGTTAATTTAACCTGGAACAGACAACATGGCCGAATTGGATCGAATAGACCAATCCATTATTCGCGAGCTACAGAAGAACTCCCGAATCACGGTAACCGAGCTTGCGTCCCGGGTGGGCCTTTCCAAAACGCCATGTCAGGTGCGGATGCGCCGGCTTGAGGAGCACGGTTATATCACCGGTTATACGGCCCTGGTTAACCAGACCAAACTTGGTCTCAGCCACATTGCCTTCGCACAGGTTACCCTGAACGACACCAGCAGCGGCGCCCTGACCGCCTTCAACAAAGCTGTTCAGAGCGTCTCGGCGGTGGAGCAGTGCCACATGATTGCCGGGAACTTCGACTACCTGTTAAAAGTCCGAACCCGCAACATGCAGGAATACCGGCAGGTTCTTGGGGAGGAAATCTCGGCCCTGCCCCACGTGCTGCAAACCAGCACGTTTGTGGTTATGGAGAACGTCAAGGACGCCGGACTCTAAAAGCGATTTCCCGTATCCGGCGCCAAACCATCTATTCGGACTGCTCGTACTTGGGCTTGTAACCGCTGGCGTCCACCCGGGGCCGATCCGTCTCAGCTTCTGACAGTGGCTGGACCTCCTCAAGGCTTGCCAGAGAACGAAGCGTGAGTCGCTGGTACTCTTCTGTGCCCTTTCTCTTCCAGGCGATTTCCTTGTCGCTCAGCATGCGCATAACCTTGGCCGGCGAGCCAACAATCAGCGATCCCGGCTCACAGGTAAACTTCGCCTTAACAAACGCGCAGGCGCCAACAATGGAGCGGGGTGCAATGTGCGCCTCATCCATCACCACCGCATTCATGCCCACCATGGCATCTTCTCCGACAACGCAGCCGTGCAGGATTGCGCCATGGCCGACGTGTCCGTTTTTCTCGACAACCGTATCCATCCCGGGAAAGGCATGCATGACACACGTGTCCTGAACATTCGACCCCTGTTTCAGAATGATCCGCCCGAAATCTGCACGCAGCGAAGCCGCAGGCCCCACGTAGCAATCCGGTCCGATCCAGACATCCCCAATGAGAACGGCGGTTGGATGCACATAGGCGGACGGATGAACAACAGGAACAACGCCTTCTATACTGTAGCTGGGCATAACGGTCTCCTTCGCGGACGGGCCTGGCAGCGCTCCGCCAAACGACAGGCTGAACGTGGGACCCGAAAAGTCATTGTGATTCATTTTCTGTATCACATTATCCTTTTCCGGGAGATTTTTCATACCTTAGCGCCTGTTTTGAGACGAGAATCCACCCCTGCAATGGCTCAAACCTGAGAGCGCTGATGAATTTTTACCGGATATTCAGCAATATAGACAAAGCAGGCGATTACCTCCGACCAAAGTGATACAGAACCAAGCCAGAACAATCCTTGACGAGTATCAATTCTAAGATATACTCATTTTCCACATTCGATAGCAGTGTGCCGATTTAACACACCTTTCGCGCTATCCCCCCTACAACAAACAACAGGACATACCGCCATGACTCAGCCGAGCATTCTTCTTGAAATCGATCAGGGCGTGGCTCTGCTTACCCTGAACCGTCCGGACAACCTGAACAGTTTCAACGTTGAAATGCATGAGCGTATGCGCGATGCCATCAGCACCGTGCGCAAGGATGAGTCTGTCCGTGTACTGGTCATCACCGGCTCCGGCCGGGGTTTTTGTGCGGGGCAGGATCTTTCCGACCGCAGCGTCTCGCCAGATCAGGAAATGCCGGACCTGGGCGCCTCTCTGGAGAACTATTACAACCCGCTGATGCGAAGCCTCCGGGATCTGCCGATGCCCGTGCTCTGCGCGGTTAACGGGGTGGCCGCTGGCGCCGGCGCCAACATTGCCCTGGCCTGCGACATTACCCTCGCGGCCCGCTCAGCCAATTTCGTTCAGGCCTTCTGCAAACTGGGGCTGGTACCTGATTCCGGCGGCACCTGGACTCTGCCCCGGGTAGCGGGCATGGCCAGAGCCAAAGGCATGGCACTTCTGGGCGACAAGATCAGCGCCGAGCAGGCCGAGAACTGGGGCATGATCTGGCGTTGCGTTGATAACGAGCAACTCATGGAAGAGACCATGAAACTTGCCCGCCATTTCGCGACCCAACCGACCAAGGGCCTTGCACTGATCAAGCGGGCACTGCACGCCAGCGCCAGCAACACCTTTGAAGAGCAGATCAATCTGGAGCGCGATCTGCAGCGCATGGCGGGACAGACCGAAGACTACCGTGAGGGCGTTGCCGCCTTCATGGAAAAACGCACGCCGAACTTCAAGGGGAAATAAGCCATGCCGGCACTGGATACTCAAACCAAAGTTGCCGTCGTCGGCGCCGGCGCCATGGGCTCCGGCATTGCCCAGGTGGCCGCCCAGGCAGGCCACCAGGTTTACCTGCACGACCAGAGAGAGGGTGCCGCCGAGGCGGGCCGTGACGGTATCGCGAAGCAGCTTCAGCGTCGTGTCGACAAAGGCAAGATGCAGCAGCAGGAGCTGGACGATGTGATCGGCCGGATTCACCCGGTTGCAAAGCTTGATGACGTCGCAGACGCCGGGCTGGTGATCGAGGCCATCATCGAAGACCTCCAGATCAAACGTCAGCTGCTGGCGAGCCTTGAAGACCTGTGTACCGCCGATACGATCCTCGCCACCAACACCTCCTCCATCTCTGTTACCGCCCTCGGTGCTGACATGAGCAAACCGGAGCGTCTGGTGGGCATGCACTTCTTCAACCCGGCACCGCTGATGGCGCTGGTCGAAGTGGTCATGGGGCTGGCGACCAGCAAGACCGTTGCCGATACCGTCCATGCCACGGCCACCGCCTGGGGCAAGAAGCCGGTGTATGCAACGTCGACTCCGGGCTTCATCGTGAACCGCGTGGCCCGTCCGTTTTACGCGGAGAGCCTTCGCCTCCTTCAGGAGCAGGCCACCGATGCCGCCACCCTGGATGCGATTATCCGCGAAGCTGGCCAGTTCCGCATGGGCGCATTCGAGCTGACCGACCTGATCGGACACGACGTCAATTATGCGGTTACCAGCTCTGTCTTTAATTCCTATTATCAGGACCCCCGCTTTCTACCGTCGCTGATCCAGAAAGAACTGGTGGAAGCCGGTCGCCTGGGACGCAAGAGCGGCCAGGGGTTCTATCCCTATGGCGAGAGTGCGGAAAAGCCGCAGCCAAAGACCGAGCCGGCACATCAATCCGATGAGTCCGTGGTCATTGCCGAAGGCAATCCCGGCGTAGCCGCACCGTTGCTGGAGCGACTGAAGGCAGCCGGCCTGACCATTATCGAGCGCGACGGCCCGGGCCAGATTCGCTTCGGCGATGCGGTACTGGCACTTACCGACGGCCGGATGGCTACCGAGCGTGCCGCCTGTGAGGGCCTCGCCAATCTGGTGCTGTTTGACCTTGCCTTTGACTACAGCAAAGCAAGCCGGCTTGCCCTGGCGCCTGCCGATCAGGCGTCCGACGCAGCGGTTTCCTGTGCCTGTGCTTTACTGCAAAAAGCGGGTATCGAAGTCAGCCTGATCGCGGACCGGCCGGGGCTGGTCATCATGCGTACCGTCGCCATGCTGGCGAATGAAGCGGCCGATGCGGCTCTGCACGATGTTGCAACGGTCGCGGATATCGATCTGGCAATGAAAGCGGGCCTGAACTATCCCGACGGCCCCCTGAGCTGGAGCGACCGCCTGGGCGCGGGCCACGTGTTCAAGGTGCTCACCAACATCCAGACCAGCTACGCAGAGGACCGCTATCGCCCTGCCCTGCTGCTCCGGAAGAACGCATTTGCACAGAAGGGGTTTTATTCATGAGCGAGATGGATCCGCAAGTACTCGCCGAAGAATGCGCCAAGGCCATGTTCGCGCGGGACCGCGCCAGCCAGAAACTGGGCATGAACATCGAGTCCGTTGCCCCGGGCAAGGCAGTGCTCACCATGACGGTCACCTGCGACATGATCCAGGGCCACGGCTCCTGCCACGGCGGTTACCTGTTCACCCTGGCCGATTCGGCGTTTGCGTTTGCCTGTAACAGCTACGACCGCGCCACCGTGGCCTCCGGTTGCAGCATTGATTACATGTACGGCGCCAAAGAGGGCGACCTGCTGACCGCCACCGCCGAAGAACAGGCCCGCGGCGGCCGCACCGGCGTTTACGACATCACACTAACCAATCAGGACGGCCGCAAGGTTGCCCTGTTCCGGGGCCGCTCCTACGAGGTTCGTGGCACCGTTCGCAACTCGGAGGAAACTGCATGAGCACCGACAACACCTTGAAAGACGCTTACATCGTCGATGCCATTCGCACCCCCATCGGTCGTTATGGCGGCGCTCTCTCCGCAGTGCGTGCAGACGACCTGGGCGCCATCCCCATCAAGGCGCTGACCGAGCGTCATCCCGACCTGGACTGGTCGAAAGTTGACGACGTTCTCTACGGCTGTGCCAACCAGGCCGGCGAAGACAACCGCGACGTTGCCCGCATGTCCCTTCTGCTGGCAGGCCTGCCGGTAGACGTGCCGGGCAGCACCATCAACCGCCTGTGCGGTTCCGGCATGGATGCAGTGGGCAGCGCCGCCCGGGCCATCCGTACTGGCGAAACCCAGCTGATGATTGCCGGCGGCGTCGAATCCATGTCTCGGGCTCCCTTCGTTATGGGCAAGGCCGAGTCCGCGTTCAGCCGCAAGGCGGAGATTTTTGACACCACCATCGGCTGGCGTTTTGTAAACCCGGTCCTGAAAAAGCAATACGGCATCGATTCCATGCCCGAAACCGCCGAGAACGTGGCGGCCGATTTCGGCATTTCGCGGGAAGATCAGGACGCCTTTGCCCTGCGCAGCCAGCAGCGCACAGCGGCCGCCCAAAAGGATGGCCGATTCGCTACGGAGATCACACCGGTCACGATTCCCCGTCGCAAGCAAGACCCACTGGTGGTGGATACTGATGAGCACCCCCGGGAAACCAGCCTTGAAAAGCTGGCCTCGCTGCCGACCCCGTTCCGTGAAAACGGCACAGTCACCGCCGGTAACGCGTCCGGCGTGAACGACGGCGCCTGCGCACTGCTGCTGGCCGGAGCCGATGCTCTCAAGCAATACAACCTTAAACCCCGCGCTCGAATCGTTGCCATGTCAACGGCCGGCGTGGAGCCCCGGATCATGGGCTTTGGCCCGGCTCCCGCCACCCGCAAGGTTCTGGCCACGGCCGGCCTGGAACTGGCGGATATGGATGTGATCGAGCTGAACGAGGCGTTTGCCGCCCAGGCCCTGGCAGTTACCCGGGACCTCGGCCTGCCGGATGATGCCGAGCACGT
>NZ_DDOI01000006.1:31436-38250 GCF_002341575.1 Marinobacter sp. UBA2498
TATGCCCTCTGCACCATGTGCATCGGCGTTGGTCAGGGTATCGCCCTGATCATTGAGCGCACGGATACGGTGGCCTGAGGCCACCGCGGAAAACAGAACAAAGACCCTTGGCAGACAAGAACAACGCAGGACAGAACCATGACCTTACCACTACAAAAACTTGGCAAACTTGACCGCATGGAAACCGCCAGCATTGATGAGCTGCGCCATGAACAACTGCAGCGCCTGCGCTGGAGCGTTGTCCATGCCTACACCAACGTGCCCTTTTACCGTAAAGCGTTTGATGACCTCGGTCTGAAACCCATGGACATCAACTCGCTGGAAGACCTGGCCAAGGTGCCATTTACCACCAAGGCAGACCTGCGCGATAACTATCCGTTTGGCATGTTTGCCACGCCCATGTCGGATGTGGTTCGGGTGCACGCTTCCAGTGGCACCACCGGCAAGCCAACCGTGGTTGGTTACACCCAGAGCGACATCAACACCTGGGCCGACATTGTGGCGCGCTCCATCCGGGCCGGTGGCGGCTCCCGCGGTGACAAGGTACATGTGGCTTACGGTTATGGCCTGTTCACCGGTGGCCTTGGTGCCCACTATGGCGCCGAGCGTCTGGGCTGCACCGTTATTCCGATGTCTGGCGGGCAGACCGAGAAGCAGGTCCAGCTGATCAAGGATTTTGAGCCGGACATCATCATGGTCACACCGTCCTACATGCTGAACATCGCCGACGAGATGGAACGGCAGGGCATCGATCCCCACAAGCTGCCGCTGCGCCTGGGCATCTTCGGCGCGGAGCCCTGGACCAACGCCATGCGTTCCGAGATCGAAGAGCGCCTTGGCATCGAGGCACTGGATATCTACGGCCTATCGGAAGTCATGGGCCCGGGCGTGGGCATGGAATGTATTGAAACCAAAGACGGCCCGACCATCTGGGAGGATCACTTCTATCCGGAAATCATCAACCCGGAAACCGGTGAAGTGCTGCCTGATGGTGAATACGGTGAGCTGGTCTTCACGTCATTGACCAAGGTGGCCCTGCCGATTCTGCGTTACCGCACCCGAGACCTCACCCGCCTGCTTCCGGGTACAGCGCGCCCGATGCGCCGGATTGACAAAATTACCGGCCGCAGCGACGACATGCTGATCATTCGCGGCGTCAACGTGTTCCCGAGCCAGATCGAGGAGCAGGTGCTCAAGTGCGAGGCTCTGGCACCGCACTACGAGATCGAGGTTTACAAGGAAGGCAACCTGGACTGCGTGGATATCCGGACCGAACTGAAACCCGGCGTAACCGACACCCCCGAGAGTCGTGCTGCGGCGGCCAAGGAACTGGCGCACCACATCAAGTCCTACATCGGCATCAGCACCCGTGTCGAGGTGGTGGAAACCAACCGTCTGGCACGCTCGGAAGGCAAGGCCAAGCGCGTATTTGATCGCCGTAACCAGTAAATCCGACCGACCAGCAGAGAGTCAGCACGCAGCGGATGCCGCTGACTCTCGCTGCTTTTCCCACCACCAGGGCCCGCAATCACCGATTTAAAATTGCTTTCCGTTTGCTGATCTCAATAGCATTTGCTCACGTATCACTTTTTTTATTATGCAAATCAGCACTATAAGATCTCATAAGGAAGCTTTTAGATATAACATGACACACAAAGACTGTTCTTGATATTTATTCAGTATCATATAATATGGAGTCATTGACCCTCAGTTGTTATTGAGGGTTCTCTGTTCACGGACAACAGAACAACAAGCCCGATCCGGAGGTATTTGTTTATGTACGCCCAGCTCGTTGAAACCGGCGCCAAGCGCCTTAAGACCAAAGAAGAGATGTCGCCCGAAGAGCGCGACTTTCAGGAAAAGGTCGACGCCGAAACCAAAATCGAACCCAAAAACTGGATGCCGGAAGGCTACCGGAAGACCCTGATTCGCCAGATTTCCCAGCACGCCCACTCTGAAGTGGTCGGCATGCTGCCGGAAGGCAACTGGGTTACCCGCGCGCCTACGCTCAAGCGTAAGCTCCAGCTGATGGCCAAGATTCAGGACGAAGCGGGCCACGGCCTGTACCTGTATAGCGCCATGGAAACCCTGGGTGCTGACCGTGACGAAGAGATCGAAAAGCTGCACCAGGGAAAAGCCAAGTATTCCAGCATCTTCAACTACCCGACCCTGAACTGGGCGGACATGGGTGCTGTTGGCTGGCTGGTAGACGGCGCCGCCATTGTTAACCAGGTGGTGCTGCAGCGTACCTCCTATGGTCCCTATTCCCGCGCCATGATCCGCATCTGCAAGGAAGAAAGCTTCCACCAGCGTCAGGGTTACCAGATCCTGCTGGACATGATGCGCGAAGGCACCGAGGAACAGAAAGCCATGGTGCAGGACGCCATTAACCGTCTGTGGTGGCCGGCACTGATGATGTTCGGACCGCATGACGACGAGTCCCCGAACTCCCAGCAGTCCATGGCCTGGAAGATCAAGCGCAAGAGCAACGACGAACTGCGCCAGATGTTTATTGACCAGACCGTGCCGCAGCTCGAATTCCTTGGCTGCACTGCACCGGATCCGGACCTGAAGTGGAACGAAGAAACCGGCCATTACGATTTCGGCGAAATCAACTGGCAGGAGTTCTACGACGTCCTCAAGGGCAACGGTCCCTGCAACCGCGAGCGCATCAAGACTCGCAAGAACGCTATTGACGAAGGTGCCTGGGTCCGTGAAGCGGCCGTCGCCTACGCCGAAAAACAAAAACAGCGCGCACAAGCCGCCTGATACCGGAGGAATACAACATGTCTGAATGGCGCCTTTACGAAGTCTTTGTACGGTCCAAGCACGGCCTGAACCACAAACACGTGGGCAGCGTTCACGCTGCTGACGCCGAGATGGCTATGGAGAACGCCCGTGACCTGTACACACGCCGCAACGAAGGCGTGAGCATCTGGGTTGTGCCCTCCGACACCATCACGGCGTCCGCGTCCGACGAGAAGGAAGTGCTTTTCGATCCGTCGGAAGACAAGGTTTACCGGCACGCTTCCTTCTACAAGCTGCCCGATGAAGTCGGACACATGTAAGGAGCGGTACCCATGACACAAACAGAAGCATTAAAGGAATACCTGCTGCGCCTGGCAGATTCCGACATGATCCTCGGCCAGCGCCTTTGCGAGCTGTGTGGCAAGGCCCCGGCGCTTGAGGAAGAGATGGCACTGATGAACGTTGCCCTCGACCTCGTCGGCCAGGCTCGCAACTGGTACGAGTATGCAGCCGAGCTGATCGACGATGGCCGCGATGCTGACAAGCTGGCCTTCCGCCGGGACGCTCACAAGTATCGCAACCTGCTGATGACCGAGCAGCCCAACGAGGACTACGCCGTCACCATGGGCCGTCAGTTCTTCTTCGACGTGTACCACTACTTCACGCTCAAGAGCCTGACCGAATCCAGCGACGAGCGCATTGCCGGCATCGCTGCCAAGGCGCTGAAAGAGGTGACCTACCACCTGCGCCGCTCCTCGGAGTGGGTGAAGCGTTTTGGTGATGGCACTGAAGAAAGCCACCGCCGCATGCAGGACGCCGTCGACATCCTCTGGCGTTTTACCGGCGAGCTTATCACGCCGGACGACACCGATCGTGTGATGGCCGAGGCGGGCATTGGCCCGGATACTGACCAGTTGGCCAAAGACTGGCGCGGCATGGTCAACGAGGTGCTCACCCAGGCAACCCTGACTCCTGGCGCGGAAGACGCCTGGATGTACATGGGTGGCAAGCACGGCGAGCACACCGAACACCTCGGTTTCATCCTGGCAGAAATGCAGTTCCTGCAGAGGGCCTATCCCGATGCCACAACATGGTGATTCAGACAGCCGGTCAGCTGTCGACATTCTGATTGCCAGTGATCGGGTGCCGGCCAACGCCCGCCCCGATCTGCTGACAGAGGACGACATCTGGGCACTTCTTGAAGAGGTCAAAGACCCTGAAGTGCCGGCAGTCAGTGTCGTGGAGCTCGGCATTGTCCGGGCGGTTCACTGGGACGGTAAAGAACTGTCCATTGACGTGACCCCGACCTACTCCGGGTGCCCGGCAACCGAACTGATTGAGGAGCTGATCGCCGAGGCGCTGCGCGCCGCTGGCTTCCGCGATCCGAAAATCAAACAGGTTCTGACCCCTGCCTGGACCACCGACTGGATCACAGACGAAGGCAAAGAAAAGCTTCGGGCGTTCGGTATCGCGCCACCCGAGGGCAGCTCCAGCAAAATGAGCCTGCTCGGAGAACCGGAGGTCATTGCCTGCCCTCATTGCGGCAGCAAAGACACCGAACGGGTCAGCGAGTTCGGATCCACCGCCTGCAAAGCCCTTTATCGTTGCAAGGAATGCCTCGAGCCCTTCGACTATTTCAAATGCATCTAGAGCCGATACGATCATGAACAAATTTTACTCACTGACCCTCAAAGAGGTCAGACCTGAAACAAGAAACGCCGTATCACTTGCTTTTGACGTGCCGGAAGATCTGGCAGACAAGTTTCACTACCAGCAGGGCCAGCACCTGATCGTGCGCACCAAGCTGGATGGCGAGGAAGTTCGCCGCTCCTACTCGATCTGCCGCAGTGTCAACGACCAGGAGCTTCGCATCGCCGTCAAACAGGTTCCGGGCGGTCGCTTCTCCACCTTTGCCAACGAGCAACTCAAGCCCGGCCAGACTCTGGAAGTCATGCCGCCGCAGGGCCATTTCTCCATTGATCTGGACCCGGAACGTGAAGGCAATTACCTGGCCGTTGCGGCCGGCAGTGGTATTACTCCGATCCTCTCGATCGTGAAGACCACCCTGGAAACCGAGCCCAAGAGCGAGGTCACCCTGTTCTACGGCAACAAGGCCACCAGCAGCACCATGTTCCGTGACGAGCTGCAGGACCTGAAAAACGAGTACATGTCCCGCCTTAACCTGGTGTACATCTTCACCCGTGAAGAACAGGACATAGACCTTTACAACGGTCGTATCGACCACGAGAAGTGCGACAAGCTGTTCGATCACTGGATCAATGCCAAGGAGCTCACGGCGGCCTTTATCTGCGGCCCGCAGATGATGACCGAGACCGTGCGCGACTCACTGCGGAACCACGGCATGGAAAAGAGCAGGATCCACTTCGAACTGTTTACCCCGGCTGGTGGGGTTCCCCAGGCCCGGAAAGACCGGGATCCGGCACACGTCGATCCCCAGTCAATCAGTGAAGTAACGGTGATCGCTGATGGCCGCTCGCTGACTTTCCCGCTGGTGCGCGACACCAAGAGCATTCTGGATGCCGGCAACGAAGAAGGCGCGGACCTGCCCTATTCCTGCAAGGCTGGCGTCTGCTCCACATGCCGAGCCAAGGTCGTGGAAGGCGAGGTAGAGATGGACCAGAACTTTGCTCTGGAAGACTACGAGGTGGAAGCCGGTTACGTGCTTTCCTGCCAGTGCTACCCGATCAGCGACAAGGTGGTTCTGGACTACGACGAAATGTAGTTTCCGCCCCCAAAACAAGACAAGAGCAAGGCAAGTCCCGCAGCAACGGGGCTTGCCTTCGCGTTTCAGAAACGAATGGAGTTTCCCATGTCAGTCCTGAAAAGTTTCATTGCCGGCCAGTGGGTCGGCGAAAAGCCCGCCAAGGCTCTGCCAAGCGCCGTTAACGGCGAGATCGTCGCCCATACCCACGACGACACCCTCGATTTCAAGAACGCTGTTGAGTATGGCCGCAGGGTTGGCGGCAAAAACCTCATGGCGATGGATTTCCAGGAGCGCGCCCTGGCCCTGAAGGCCATGGCCCTGTACCTCCAGGAGCACAAAAAAGAACTCTACGCCCTGTCGATGCATACCGGTTCCACCAAGGGCGACAACGGCATCGATATCGACGGTGGTTTCGGTACGCTGTTTTCCTACGCCAGCATGGGCCGCCGCGAACTTCCCTCGGGCAACGTGGTTCACGAAGGCCCGGTGACTCCGCTGGGCAAGAACAACCACTTTGCAGGCACCCATATCCTGGTGCCCCGCGGCGGCGTTGCGGTTCACATTGACGCCTACAACTTCCCGGTATGGGGCATGCTCGAAAAGTTTGCACCCACCTTCCTGGCAGGCATGCCGTCCATCGTGAAGCCGGCCACCTCAACCTGCTACGTGACCGAACTCGCCGTCCGCCTGATGCAGGAATCCGGCGCGCTTCCGGAAGGCAGCCTGCAGTTGATCATTGGCAGCACCGGCGACCTGTTTGACCATCTGGAAGAGCAGGATGTGGTGACCTTCACAGGCTCGGCCGCAACGGCACGGAAGCTCAGGAACCACCCGAACATCATCAATCGTTCGATTCCGTTCAACGCCGAGGCCGATTCACTGAACAGTGCCATTCTGGCGCCGGACGTGACCCCGGAGCACGAAGAATTCGACGTCTTCGTAAAGGAAATCCGGCGCGAGATGACCGCCAAGGCCGGTCAGAAATGTACCGCCATTCGTCGTATCTTCGTTCCGAAAGATCAGGTAAACGCGGTCTGCGACAAGCTGAAAGAGCAGCTTTCCAAGATCACCGTGGGTGATCCCTCTGTCGAAGGCGTCCGCATGGGTGCACTGGCCTCCATCGACCAGCTGGAGGATGTGAAAGCCAACATCCAGGAATTGCTCAAGACCAGTGAGCTGGTTGTGGGTGGCGAAGGCAACTTCAAGGCTACCGGCGATGGCACCGAGAAGGGCGCGTTCATCGAGCCGCACCTGCTGCTGTGCCGGAACCCGGAAACCGGCTGTGGTGCCCACGATATCGAGGCATTCGGCCCGGTTGCTACCGTCATTCCTTACGACACC
>NZ_DDOI01000006.1:38354-42493 GCF_002341575.1 Marinobacter sp. UBA2498
GCCATTGCTGGCAGGGTCGCCCCGCTGCTGGCCGCGTTCCATGGCCGCCTGCACCTGCTGGATGCCGAAGCCGCAAAAGAATCCACAGGCCACGGTTCTCCTCTGCCCATGCTGAAGCATGGCGGCCCCGGTCGCGCCGGTGGTGGTGAGGAACTGGGCGGTATCCGTGCGGTTCACCACTACCTGCAGCGCACCGCAATCCAGGGCTCTCCGAGCATGCTGGCTGCGGTTACCCGCGAGTACGTACGCGGTGCTGATCTGATCGAAACCGACGTGCATCCGTTCCGTCGCCACTTCGAAGACCTGCAGATCAACGAGTCTCTGCTGACGCATCGACGCACCGTCACCGAAGCCGACATCGTCAACTTTGGTTGCCTGTCCGGTGATCACTTCTATATGCACTTCGATGAAATCGCGGCGCGGGACTCCCAGTTCGGCAAGCGCATTGCTCACGGCTACTTCGTGCTTTCCGCTGCGGCCGGCCTGTTCGTCTATCCGGGTGAAGGTCCGGTGCTGGCGAACTACGGTCTGGACACCCTGCGTTTCATTGAGCCGGTTGCCCCGGGTGACACAATCCGGGCGCGCCTGACCTGCAAGCGCAAGATCGATCAGGGTCGGACATCTCCGGACGGACACCCCCAGGGTGTTGTGGTCTGGGATGTTCAGGTTCACAACCAGAACGACGAGATGGTTGCGAGCTACGACATCCTGACACTGGTTGCCAAGAAGCCCGAGTAACACCGGGCTTCCCTGCTTTCTCCCTGTCTTGGACCCCAGGGAGAAAGCGTCAGGCAAATAAAAGGGGGACAGGTCGCAAGACCTGTCCCCCTTTTATTGGCGCAAGGAAAGTTCCGGGCGATTACATGCCCAGGTAGGCCTCACGAACCTTCTCATTGCTGAGCAGTTCACGGCCGGTCCCTTCAATCACCACCTTGCCGGTCTCCAGCACATAGCCGCGATCAGCCAGTGCCAATGCCTGAGAGGCGTTCTGCTCTACCAGGAAGATGGTAATGCCCTCTTCCTTCAGTTCTTTGACGATGTTGAAGATCTCTTCGATGATCAACGGGGCCAGACCCATACTTGGCTCGTCCATAAGCAGCAGCCTGGGCTTGGCCATCAGGGCCCGGCCCATTGCCAGCATCTGCTGCTGGCCACCGGAGAGCTCGCCTGCCAGGTTATGGCGCTTCTGACGCAGAATCGGGAACTTGGTGTACATCCGTTCCAGGTCGTCCATTACCTCGGGCGTTTTGCCCCGGGTATAGGCGCCCAACAGCAGGTTGTCGTGCACACTGAGGTCCTTGAACACCTGCCGGCCCTCGGGCACCTGGACAATGCCATTAGCCACCCGCTGATCGGCGCTGATCTTGGAAAGATCCTTGCCTTCGAAGGTTATGGCACCCCGGTCAGTGGGCTGCAAACCGGAAATGGTCATCAGCAGGGTGGATTTGCCGGCACCGTTGGCGCCTACCAGTGACACGATCTCACCGCTGTTGATATGGATATCCACATCATGCAGAACTTCGATCTGACCGTAGGACGTTACCAGTCCCTTGATGGACAGCATTTCCTGTTTGGCATGGGGCGCCGTCACCCGGTCCGCATGCTTCAGGCCAAGACCACCGAATTTCTCGGGGGTGTAGCTGACAATCTGGTGCCGCAGTTCCCGGAACTCTTCCCGGACGCGCTCACCGAACAGCGGATCGTTTTCCACGTCCCGGGCTTCAATAATCTGCTGCCAGTCTTCTTCCGTCAGCAGTTTCCGGGCCCGTGGAATAACCACGCCCTCTTCCTTGCGAATGTGTTTGCGCAAGGCTTCCGTGAAACGGGCCAGAGCATGGCTGAACTCTTCGCGACCTTCCGGCCAGCCTTTTTCGCACTCCGCCAACAACTGGCGCAACTCCACCAGCTTTTCATGACCGATGACATAGCCCTTCGCCAGCTTCTCAAGAAGAGGCGCCGTCTCAGGGGACTTCTCGCTGAGCCGTTTGTACAGCTCAATGTCCGTGGGGGTGCTATGCACCCGCTGGGAGAAGTGCTGAATGTAATCAAAAATGGTCTTCAGCAGCCGCTCATCCGGGCGCTGGTCGTTAAGGTTCATATCACTCAGCAACTGGTCCAGCAGATCCAGAATCCGCCACAGCGCCTGGTGCTCATGAACAATAATCCGTACGGCCTGCTCACTGCGTGACTGGGCAGGCGCCATTTCAGTGTTTTGCTCGCTCATGTGAAATGTCTCCTTGCTCAGCCACCCAGATAGGCGGCGATAACATCCGGGTTCTGGCGGATTTCCTCAGGGGTTCCCTCTGCCAGAACACGGCCGTAGTTAAGCACCAGCAACCGGTCGGATATACCCATAACCAGCTTCATGTCGTGCTCAACCAGCATAACGGTGGTGCCCTGATCCGCAATTTTCCGGATCAGATCCTCCAGGGCAGCGGTTTCAACCGCGTTCAAACCGGCGGCGGGCTCGTCCAGGAGGATTACCTTTGGTTCAGCGGCCAATGCCCGGGCAATCTCCAGGCGCTTCAGCGCACCATAGGACATCGCCGATGCTTCGGCATCCAGGTAGTCACCGCATCCCACATACTCCATCAGCTCGGCGGCGCGCTTACGGGCCGCGGCCTCGTTGCGGCGCAAAGAAGGCAAACGGAACAGGGTCGTAAACAGGCTGCTTTTGAGCTGCAGATGCCGACCCAGCATCACGTTTTCGATGGCGGTCATGTTCATGCAGATCTGCATCTGCTGGAACGTGCGGCACATGCCCCGCTCTGCCAGCTCATTGGGCTCCAGCTTGGCGGTGCTCTCACCGTTCAGCAGGATCTCGCCTTTGGTCGGCGTATAGAGCCCTGTGATCAGGTTAAACAGCGTTGTCTTGCCGGCACCATTGGGGCCGATAACAGAATAGACCTGTCCGGCTTCAACCGAAAAGCTGACGCCTTCCACCGCATGGACACCACCAAAGGCTTTATCCAGCCCCTTTACTTCGACCAGTGCTGTCATGCCTCACCTCCCGCTTTCTTGCGCATTTTCTTGGAAACAAACGCGGTCAGTGTGGGCAACAGCCCTTTTGGCATAAAAATCATGGTGAGCATCAGGATCAGGCCGAACATGACATGTTCCAGCTCCTGGAAATCTGCCAGAACCTGGGGCAAAAGCTTCAGCACCACGGCGCCAAGAATGACACCGAAGGTCGAGCCCATACCACCCAGAACAACCATGGTGATGAACAGGATGGAGAATTCGAAGCTTGCTACCGCAGGCGTAATGAAGCCCTGGAAGTGGGCATAAAGACTGCCCATCAGGCTGGCGTAGATCGCCGAGATCACGAACACCAGGCTTTTGTATTTCGCGGTGTTCACACCGACAACGCTGGCAGCCACTTCCGAGCCGTGAACCGAACGCAGCGCCCGGCCAATCGGCGATTCAATCAGGTTCAGGGCAAACCACACCGCTACCAGAAGCACCACGCTGGCGAAGATATACCAGGCCTGGAAGCCTTCGATCGTGATACCGAACAGCGAATAGCGACCAAACGCGCTCAGCTCCCAGCCAAATATTTCGAAGGCCGGCACCGGCATACCGTCTGGCCCGCCGGTCAGTGCACGCTCGTTGTTCAGGATGATGGCAATAATAAAACCAACGGCGAGGGTCGCCATGGACAGATAGTGGCCCTTCAGGCGCAGAATCGGTCGCCCGACAATCCAGGCAATAAAGCCCACAACAATTGCTCCGACCACCAACGCGGGCACTGAAGGCCAGCCGTAGGTGCCGGTCGCGATGCCGGTAAAGTAGGCGCCAAGACCGAAGAAGCCAGCGTGGCCAAGACTGATCTGGCCAGCAAAACCCACCAGGAGATTAAGGCCAACCACCGTGGCAGCAATGATCGCCATCTGGGTAACCAGCTCATAATGGAACGGGTTGCCGAGAAAAGCGGGAAGAATGATGAGAATCAGGGCGAGAACAATCAGCCCCCGGAGACGCGACTGCATAAACGTGTTCAACATCAGACGCGCTCCACTACCTTGGCACCGAACAATCCGCGGGGCATGAAGAACAGCACCAGCAGGATCATGGAGAATGCCACGGCATCCTTGTAGTCCGATGAAATGTAGCCGGCCGCCATGGCCTCAACGATGCCC
>NZ_DDOI01000006.1:42607-47151 GCF_002341575.1 Marinobacter sp. UBA2498
CACCGCGCCAACGCCGCTACCCAGGCCGCCAATGGCAGCCGCCACAAAGCCTTTCAGTCCGAGAATGATACCGATGTCGTAGGACGTGAACGTGATCGGGGCAACAACAATACCGGCCACAGAGCCCAGTAATGCCGAAACCATGAATGCCAGCATCAGAACCATCTGAGTCCGGATACCGACAAGGCGCGCAGCCTCCTTGTTCATGGATGTCGCCAGGATAGCCTTGCCAATCAGTGTCTTGGTAAAGAACAGCACCAGGCCGACCACCAGGATCGCGCCAATACCGAGAACCCAGAGGCTCTGGCTATTCAATACCGCTCCGAAAACTTCAATAGGCTGGTCTGTGCTGAAATTCTGCATCACGTGGTATTCCTTGCCCCAGACAACCTGGGCAATACCACGGATAAAGATCGACGCACCGATGGTGATAATGATCAGGGTAACAACATCGGCCTGCTTGGCAGGTGCAATCGCGAACCGCTGCAGGGCGACGCCAAGAATACCGGCCAGAATGACCGCCAACACGACTGCCAGGATCATGGGCACGCCCATGGCCGTAAGCGAAACCGTAGCCATGCCTCCAATCATCAGAAACTCGCCCTGGGCGAAGTTGATGACGTGACTGGCGTTGTAGATGAGGGTAAAGCCGAGGGCTATCAGGGCGTAAGTCGCACCGATAGTAATCCCGGTGAACAGGTACTGTAAGAATTCTGCGAGCATAGCGGTGGTTCCGGTCGAACATCGGCTGGCGACTTACCCTGAATAGGGGTCGTCGCCAGCCGCGAGACAGGTTAAAGGGGTATCAGTCGATCAGTTTCCATTCGCCATTCTGGACTTCCAGAATGCGGAAGGAGTCTGGATCAAGGCCGTTGTGGTCTTCCGGTGACATGTTGAATACACCGGTTACGCCGACATAGCCCTGGATATTCTCCAGTGCGTTACGAACGGCTTCCGGATCGGTCGAGCCGGCTTCTTCCATAGCGCGGACCGCCAGCATCAGGCCATCGTAGGCGTAGGCACCGAAGGTGGACACCTTGGAATCCCAACGGGCTTCGTATTCAGCCTTGTAGTTCTGAACCACTTCTTTCTGGGGATCGTCGTTCGGCAGGGAATCCGGCACCAGCAGCGGAGACGCTGGCAGGCGAAGGCCTTCTGCAGACGAACCGGCGAGCTCGAGGAAGCTGTCGGATGCAACACCGTGGGACTGATAGAACGGGAGTTCCATGCCCAACTGAGCATAGTTGCGGGTTACGATGGCCGGGCCCTGACCGAAACCGAAGTTCAGCACCGCTTCCACACCACTTGTGTTACGGATATTGGTCAGCTGGGCGGTCATGTCTGTATCAGATCCGCTGTAGGTAACGTCGGCTACAACCTCCATTCCCATCGCTTCGGCCACTTCCAGAGTCTGGGTACGACCCGAGCTTCCGAAACCACCGGTACCGGAAATCAGACCAAACTTGGTAATGCCGCGATCCTTCATGTCGGTCAGAATACGCTCTGCCGCCATGCGGTCGGTTTGAGGAGTCTTGAATACCCACTTTTTGACCGGGTTGGTGATAACCACAGCACCGGCCAGGGAGATGAACGGCACTTCTGCCTGCTCAATCAGCGGTACCGCCGCCATGGTAGCGCCGGTAGTACTGCCGCCAACGATGATATCAACCTGGTCCGAGCGGATCAGGCGACTGGCAAAGTTACGGGCAGAGGAAGCGTTGCCAACGTCGTCATAGTGGATCAGCTCCAGTTGACGACCAAGGACACCACCTTCTTCATTAATTTTTTCAACGTACATCTCGAGCGTTTTCAGCTCGGGATCACCAAGGAACGATGCCGGGCCTGTCACTGACAGGAACGAACCGATCTTGATGGGTTCAGCGGCCTGTGCGCTCATCATCATGAGGCCGGCGGCTGCGACGGCTGCGCATTTTCCTGCGCGACGAATCACTGTTTTAAACATTGTTTTTGTTCTCCCGTTTTTTGCAGGGGCTTGAGTTTTTGTTTCTTCGCTCCCGGTATGATTCGATACCATTGACGAATATCAAATGAAGTTATTGTATCATAACGCTCGTGTCAACTGATTTCCGGGAGTGCCAACGCGGCTCTGTCAGTAAAGCCGACACTGGCAGAACACGCCAGCACCGCTGATCGAAAGACAAACCTTTACCTGACACGTAAGAACCGCATAATACGTACAACGTGTTTCATTGATTCTTATTTGCGAACTCAGGCCATGACTGCAAAAAGCCAGCTAGAACTGCTCGTCAAGAACTTCCAGAAAAAGCGACCCCTTCGGGCCGGCTCACTCATCATCACCATCTATGGCGATGCCATCGTTCCCCGCGGCGGCAATGTCTGGCTGGGAAGCCTGATGAAACTGGTAGAGCCCATGGGCATCAGCCAGCGACTGGTTCGCACCTCGGTGTATCGTCTGGTTCAGGAATCCTGGCTGCAGACCGAAAAGGTGGGCCGTTGCAGTTATTACAGCCTCACCGGCCCGGGCCTGCGGCGGTTCGAGCAGGCTTTTCAGCACGTCTATAACCTGGGCGCCGAAGAATGGAGTGGAAGCTGGTGCCTGGTCTACCTGAACCAGCTTTCCCCGGAACTCAGGCAAAAAGTCCGGGAGGAACTCAAGTGGCTCAGTTTTGGCAGCATGGCACCCGGGCTGATGGAACACCCACGCTTCACTCGCAGCGAACTGATTCCAATGCTTCAGGAATGGGGTGCTCTCGAAGACACCATCGTGATGCAGACCATGCCCATGGAGCAGAAGAGCCCAAGAGCCCTGAGACTGCAGGTTCGCGAAAGCTGGAACCTTGAGGAACTGGGCGGCCGCTACCGACGCTTCCTGACCCAGTTCCGGCCCCTGTGGCGTGAACTCCAGTCTGAGGACACTCTCAGCCCCGCGGAGTGCCTGATACTCCGGATCCTGCTGATCCACGAGTACCGCAAAATTCTTCTGAGGGACCCGCTGCTGCCCGATGAACTGCTACCCGGTGACTGGGAAGGCCGCAGCGCCAAACAGCTGTGTCGGAACCTGTATCGTCAAATCTATGTGCGGGCCGAGCAGTGGCTGGACGAGAACCTCGAAAACGCCTCCGGCCCCCTTCCAGGTCCGGGTGAGAAGTTTTACAAGCGGTTCGGTGGATTGCGGGATACTGCCATCCAGACAGATCCGACAACAGAACCAGAGGTTCTCTAGGCACCCGCTCAGTCAGTTGCCGAGCGGGACGAGGATGCCAGTTGTTCCCGGGTTTTCAGGCGCCCTTCCCGGCGAATCTCGGCATTGTCGTACCGGCGCTGTTGCTCGTCCGTTTCCGGTATCACTTCCGGGACATCCACCGGCCGGTCATTCTCGTCCAGAGCAACAAAGGTGAAAAAGGCCGAGAGAATGTGCCGCGTATCGCCGGTGTAACTGTTTTCGGCCTCTACCCTGGCACCGATTTCCATGGACGAGCCCCAGCTCCGGTTCAGCGACAGGCTGAACAGCAGCGTATCGTTACCCTTCGCCGGTGCCCTGAAATGGATTGAATCCACGGCAGCCGTCACACAAACATGGGCGGAATGCCGCTCTGCCACGACCAGCGCCAGCCGGTCGCATTTTGCCATGATCATGCCGCCGAACACGGTATTGTGGGAATTCATGTCGTTTGGAAACACCTTGTAGACGTGCTTCTCAATCGCAGATGCTGATACGGGTTTTGAAGGCTTTCCTGGCATGATCTGCTTTCCTCTTCGAGTGACATTCGATTGCGGAATCAATTCAACCCGCTGTCGCGGCTTCGCCCTGACGCTGCTGCGCCCGCCTTGCCAGGTGAAGCATCAAAACGCCTAACGCCATCACCACCAGGGTCAGCCAGAGGCCGTTGGTGTAATTACCTTCCACATCCGCGAGATAGCCAACCACCGCGGGTGCGATCATCTGGGCGATACCGTAGCTGAAGGTCAACCGGCTCATGGGCCGGGAAGGGTTCTCGGGGAAAACCCGCCCTACCATTGCCAGCATCATGCTGACGATACCGATAAAGCTGGCGCCATAAATCACGGAGCTGAGCATCACGCTGGCGAAGCTGGTGTTCACGATCAGCATCAGGATGCTCACGGAGTTCAGGGTGTAGGCCAGATAAAGCGCCAGCCACTGGCCCCAACGCCGGGAAAACACATCCCACAGCCAGCAGGCCGGCGTTGCAGCAAGACCTGCAATCAGCCAGACCAGCCAGCCCTGCCCCTGAAGCTCGGGCATGGATTCCGCAATTGCTACGAGGAAGGTGGCTGTCACCACATAGCCCACACCGGCGCAGAAATACGCCAGCTGGAGGATCCGTATGAACCGGCTTCGCTCGTCACCTGCCTTGGCCGCACCTGTTTTCGGCAAGGCACAGGCCCGGTAGTCCGGCATCCAACGCCAGGCGGGCAACAGAAGCCCAAGGGCCACCAGCCCGTAAATCACCCATTGCTGATCCCAGGTGAACGGATCCTTGATCAGCTCCGCCACCACAGCGGTGAGTACAATCCCGAGCCCGATACCGGAAAAGAACACG
>NZ_DDOI01000006.1:47256-48555 GCF_002341575.1 Marinobacter sp. UBA2498
CCAGACCTGAGATAAAACGCAGAATGGACCACACCCACACATTGGTGGTGTACCCCATGAGAACCGTTGAAACCACGGCAACCACCAGGCCAAGCTGGTAGAGCCTTACCTTGAGACCAAGATCGCTGATCCGGGTAATCAGCACTGCGCCGGTCAGGTAGCCTGCGTAGTTCACGGTTGCCAGCATGCCGACAACGGATTTGCTCAGCCCCAGTGCCGCGACCATTTCCGGGATCATCGGCGTGTAGGAAAACCGGGCAATACCCACCATGACCACAACAGCAATCACGCTGGCGACCAGCACTTTTATTGTTTCTATTGGCTTCACAGGGTGTCCTTACTTCGGAACGACTTTAACTCAGGCGCGGCCCAGGAACTTGCGCTCCTCCACGTTAATGCGGATACGATCTCCGGTGGAGATGTGCTCGGGAACCTGAACAACCAGGCCAGTGGCAAACCGGGCGGGCTTGGTTCTAGCCGTCGCAGAGCCACCCTTTACAGACGGGTCCGTCTCCTCAATTACCAGCTCCACCGTAGGCGGAAGAGCCAGCGAAACCGGCGAATCCTTCAACAGGATGACCATGACACCCTGAGTATCTTCGGAAATGAACAGCAGCTCTTCGGCAATGGCCTCGCGGTTCAGGCTGTACTGAGTAAAGTCCTCGGTATCCATGAACACGTACTCATCGCCATCGGCGTAGGAAAAGGTGGCTTCCCGGCGGGTAAGGTCGGCCAGGTTGAGCATGTCCGAATCCTTGAAGGTCTCGTCCAGCTTCTGGTTGGTCACCACATCGTACATGCGCATGCGGTAAAGACTGCCGCCAGCCCGGCCCTGGGGCACGGAACGCTCGATGTCCTTTACAAAATACACCCGACCATCATATTCAACGGCGGAATTCTTTTTGATTTCACTGGCTCTGGGCATGTCTTCTGTTTCCGTAAAAATTGGGGTTTTGGGGCTGCTGATATACCACGACTTCGCCGCGGAATCGATAGATCTTAACTAACCAGGGCACGAACATCCGACAGGAAGCGGTCTACCTGCTCATTGGTCGTTGCCCAGGAGCACATCAAGCGGGCACTGCCACCGATAAAGTTGTAAAAGCGCCAGCCTTTGGCCCGCAGTGCCGCCTGCAATGGCTCCGGCATCTCCACGAAAACACCGTTCACCTGTCTCGGGTAGCGTAGCTGGATACCTGGAAGACCTTCCAGCCCCTCGGCAAGACGCTGGGCACAGGCATTGGCATGGCGGGCATTCTCCAACCACACATCGCCTTCGAGAAGCCCGCACCAGGGTGC
>NZ_DDOI01000006.1:48717-55911 GCF_002341575.1 Marinobacter sp. UBA2498
GTTGAAGAACACCACCGCCTCACCAAGCGCCAGGCCGTTCTTGGTGCCGGAAAAACAAAGAACATCGACACCGGCTTTCCAGGTAATTTCCGACGGATGTACATCCAGCGCAGCCACCGCATTGGCGAAGCGGGCGCCATCCATATGGATATTGAGCTTATGGTGATCGGCGACCGCCCGAATAACCCTGAGCTCCTCGGGTGTATAGACCGTCCCGACCTCTGTGGCCTGGGTCAGGCTGAGCGCCTTGGGCTTGGGGTAGTGAATATCGGTCCGCTTGGTTACCAGGTGCTCGATACTCTCCGGTGTCAGCTTGCCGTTCTCGCCCTGCCCCAGAAGCAGCTTGGCGCCGTTGGAGGCGTACTCCGGGCCGCCGCATTCATCGGTTTCAATATGGGCCAGCTCGTGGCAGATCACGCTGTGAAACGACTGACCGATCGAGGCCAGGGCCAGAGAATTGGCGGCAGTGCCATTGAACACGAAGTAAACGTCACAGTCGGTATCGAACAGCGTCCTCAGGCCATCCGCCGCCTTTTGCGTCCAGCTGTCCTCGCCGTAGGCTGGTTCATCCATCCGGTTGGCCGCCTCCATGGCTTTCCAGGCCTGCGGGCACACACCGCTGTAGTTGTCGCTGGCAAATTGCTCGGACTGGGACACAACGCGCTCCTGAATTCTGAAAGGAAAGCCTTTAACGTTATAGGAACCACCCATCATTGCCAACTTGCGTTCCATCCCAATTCGGGTGAGGCCGGGGGAATGACAAAGCCCGATACTTTATACTCTTGCCCCTGAAAGCCAGCAGACCAAGGACTCTCCCGCCATGGGGCGCTTCAATATCGCCAGTATTCCCGGCCGGATTATCACCGCCATTATCGCAGTCGCCTGCCTGGCAGGCAGCTAATATGCGATGACGACCGGGCTCAGCCAGCTCACCGAAGCACGGCAACTGGAACGCCTACCAGAAATGCCCGTCGGCGCTTTGACCACAGGCCCCTATGTGATCGCAGGCAAGGTCACGGATCAGTTGGGAACTCTCGAAACGCCCTATTCCAACACCGAGGCGGTCTACTATCGCTACAAACTCGAGGAGGAATATCGCGACTCCGACGGTGATCTGCGTATCCGCACCCTGGATTCCGGCGCCCGCGGCGGCGACTTCCAGCTCAGGGACCAGACCGGCTCAGTCATTGTAGCTCCGGGCAGCGATCTGGAAGAGGTCGAATGGAATCTGGAGCGAACCTATCGCAATCAGTCCGGCCGCAGAATCTACTCGGAGTGGGCGCTCATTCCCGGACACACGGCGCGGGTAATCGGCCAGTACAGCAGCGAAATCGGGGCAGTTACCTTTTATGGCCTCGAAGACTTCAGCCTTCCGGCCATGGTTTCCCGGAACACGCTGGCCGTGGACAGTGGCGACCGGTTCTTCGAGGCAGCCATCCGCATTTCCATCGCAACTGGCTTTCTGGCTCTGGGTATCGCGCTGTCCCTTCCGTTGATCAAAGTTCACCGGTTCTGGGTCTATGTTCTGGTAATGGCCATTGCGGTGTCCGGTACGCTCTCGGTGCTTGGCATCAACAAGCTCCGTCAGGAATGGTCTGCCATCGCCGATTTGTATGAGGGCCGATACCAGCACGCCTGGACCAGCCGCCGACTCGCCGCAGCCAGCATTATTGCTGCCCTGTTGCTCTTGTGGTTGTCGATCCGGACCGTCAAGTTCAAGCGCCTGATCGAAGCGGTACCTACCAGCAGCACCCGGGGACTCAGTTTTGGCGTCTCGGAGCTCAAGGCAATTGTGGATGTCGATGAAGACCATCCCCCGCTCAGGGATCCACTAAAAAACGAGAAATGCGTGGCCTTCGACTACAAGGTTGAAGAAAAGCGGGGTTCCGGAAAAAACGAAAAATGGCGGGTTATTGAGCATCGGGAAGAACTAGCGCCTTTCTGGCTGGAGGACAGCGAGGGAAAGGTTCTCGTCCAGCCAGACGGTGCGAAGATCGAATACCCGCAGTACCATTCGGAGCGCCGGGGCGACAGGCGTTACACCGTCCGCTTTCTCGAAACCTTCGTGAACGTCTACTGCCTGGGTTTTGCCGGCCTGGATCGGGGGCAAGGGGCTTTGCGGGCATCGGCCAATATCGACACCATTCTCCAGCAACGCCATGAGCTGTGGCCCAACCTGGAGAAAATCGTAAAGGCGTCTCTGGCCCACGAAAAACAGCTGCTGAAAGCCATTGCCCAGCTACGCAGTGCGGACCCTGTCGAGATGAGTTCGAAGGGCCAGGCCGACAAGCTTATCCAGTTTGAACAGAACGTAACCAATGCCCTCCAGGCCCGGATCGAGGGATATCCGGACCTGAAGAACAATGAGGACATTCAGAAGTTCATGTCGATCATGGCAGAGACGGAAAACTACCTTTCGCTCTTGCGAAACAGCTACACCGAGAGCGCCATGATCTACAACACCCGGATCCAGTCTTTCCCTGACGTGATCCTGGCAAAACTGTTCCGTTTCCGCGAAGCACCGCAGTTCAGTTCGGAAACGTGAGCTAGCCGTTCAGGCCAAGGTGCTCGGCATCCTGCTCGATGCAACGATCCAGCAGCGCCAGATAGTCCGCTTTGGCCTTCAGCTTGGTTTCACGATGGGCGCGCATGTTCAGGGTTTTGAAATGCTGCGCCAGCTCGGTGGCCCGCTCAACCAGCTTGTCCTGGGCAACCACCTCATCCAGGAACCCCGCCTCTACTGCCCCTTCCGGGTTGTATATCTCAGCGTTCACGACCGAACGGTAAAAGTGGGCGGGCGCCAGTCGATGGCGGGCAATTTCAATCCCGGCGTGGTGCATGGTCATGCCGATTGCCACCTCGTTCAAGCCAAGCTTGAAGGGCCCCTCAATACCAATGCGGTGATCCACTGACAGCAGAATGAACGCGCCCTTGGCAATGGCATGGCCGCTACAGGCACCAATAATCGGCAACGGGAATGCGGCCAGACGCCGGGTAAAGCTGGAGCCGGTTTTTACCAGCGCGGCTGCTTCTTTCGGCCCCTTCTGCATTTCTTTCAAGTCGTACCCGGCAGAGAACACGCCTGGCTGGCCGGTCAGAATCACAACCGCCTTGCCCTGCTCCGCCCGATCCAGCGCCGCGTTGAGCCCCTCGAACACTTCCTGGCTCAGGGCGTTGGCCTTGCCATTGCTGATGGCAATCGTTGCTACACCATCTTTCAATTCATAACTAACCAGCTCAGTCACCTGTTCTACCTCTCTACCGCAATTAAAGTGAGCGTTTGTTTACTTCGCTGGACATGATTGTGGGTTAGGCGCGTCAGAGATTCAATATCCATTGGTCATGTCGCCCAAACCTGGTCGAAATTTGAGATCACCATCGCTTATCTACCAAAACACTGCCTTCAGCATCTTTCTGGACAAGTGTTTGCGTTCTTTTAAAGCCTTTGATGGCTGTGTGATCGGAGTGCACAACTGAACCTACGACTTCTCCTGCCTTGTTGATGACGGAGTATGTGTCGATTTCTGTTTCACCCAAAGGTCCTTTAGTTCTGCTGCCCTCGAGTTTCAGTTCTTCACCCGGATTAAGTCTTACTCTATCTCTCATGGACGGGTATTTCCTTTACAACGCCCGGCTCACGCGCCGGTTTGTAGCCGCGGAGGCGGCGGAAAATCGGTCGCTGTGCAGCCGATTGTTATGTTCTCCTTGAGATGCTAGATTGTGTATAAAAGTCGAAAAGCATACACATAGGTGCATCATGAGAACTAACATAGTCATTGACGACCAGTTAATGGCCGAAGCCCTCAAAGCCTCCGGTTACGAAACCAAAAAAGAGGCCGTCGAGCAAGGCCTTAGACTTCTAGTCCAGCTTAGCAAGCAGCAGGAAATTCGAAAGTTACGTGGCAAGATCAAGTGGGAAGGCGATTTGGGCGAAATGCGAGCTGCCCGATGATCCTGGTAGACACCAGCGTCTGGATCGACTATTTCAATGGGGTCGACAACCCGCAAACTGATCTGCTGGATGCCTCGATAGTTCAAGGTTCGGTTGCTATTGGAGACCTCATATTTTTGGAAATCCTCCAAGGCATCCGCAACGACAAACAGTATCGCCAAACCAAGCAAAGCCTGCTCGCTCTGGATCAGTATGAAATGTTTGGCAAAGAAATGGCAATTAAGTGCGCCGACAACTATCGGGCACTACGAAAAAAAGGCATCACGATCAGAAAAACTGCCGACGTGATCATCGCGACATTCTGTATAGAAAAAGAGTTGCCCCTGCTGTTTTTGGATCGCGACTTCATCCCCTTTGTTGATCACCTTGGACTTGAGCCTGCTCTGAGAGAAACATAACAGCAATTAGGCAGCGCGCTTTATCATTGCAGAAATTTGACTGTGTCACTATTACTGACTTTGAAACATCAATAACGCTGCACTTAAATCGATAAAACAGGAGCTTAGCCGAGCATGGTCATCTCTGCCACGTAATCATTCAGCGTCTGCAATTTGCTCCGCCAATCATACTGGATGAAATGGCTGTGATTTGCTTGGAGGCTCTGACGTAAATCCCTCACTCGAACGTTCGCTTTTGTTTACGACTGGAGAAACCTGATCGAAACCCCAGGGTGATCCTCGACTGGAGCTGACAGCGTCTGCGGCATCCAGGAACCAAGGAGTCTAGTTACGCATCTAACCCGAACATTTCATAAACACCCCAAGCAGCAGCCACGAAATTTTCTCGGTTAGCCCATTACGCCCAGATATGAGAATTATTAGTGTAGTATGCGCGCCAATGTCGCTCTGATGTCATCCAGTCACCGGCCTTAAGTGTTTATTATTTGATCAATTCCAGCGTCCGGGCGAGGGAAGGCCTCCCGAGCCCGAGATGGAGGTGAGCGCCGACAGCGGCTCAGCCGGTGTTTAACCTGGGCCGAGGCAGGCGATATAACCGTTCGGTGACTGTGTGCAGAAGGGCCTTGACCGGGCAGCTACCTGGCAGGTGGAGCTTGATGCGGTCTTTGTACTGCACCACCCGTACGGCCAGCTTGAACAGCTTGATGATGACCGTCGAGGGCTGGGCCTGAGACAACTCGGTGCCTTGCAACAGTTCGGCGCGCAAGGCGTGATGCAGTACATAGGCGGCGCAGGAGAAAAACAGGCGCAGGTGGTTGGCCGCAAAGCGGCAATCCGAGGTGCGGTCGCTGGCCAGGTCGTTTTTCATCATCTTGATGAAATTCTCGTCCTGGCCCCGGGCGCAATACAGCTCGGCGTACAGTATTTCCGGGGTTGACTCTTCCAGGGAGGTGACGACGAAGCGGGGGTTATCGCCGAGGGCCATGGTTTCGGCTTTCAGGACAGTGCGAAACGCCTGTGGCCAGGAACGGGCCTGATAATCGATCTCGTGGAAGGTGCGCGAGCGTTGCGGCGGGGCCTGTTCCGCGAGGCGAGCGTTATGGCAGCGGGTATCGTGCAGCCGCCGGGTGGATTGCAGGTGTGGCTCGGCCAGTTTTTTCAGACGGCTGTTGCCGGCCAGGCCGAACAGAAAATCGGTGTACGGATCGTCGAGCGCCAGTTGCATCAATTCCACGTTGGCGAAATGAGCATCACCACGCAGCAGGATGCGGGTCTCGGGATATCCCGTGGCAACTGGCGGGAAAACAGACTGACGGCAAAGCCCCAGCCACTGAGAATCAGACTCCATAACAGCACCGAGCCTTCATGAGAGCCCCAGACGGCGGTGAACTTGTAGTACCAGGGCAGCATCGAGTTGGAATTACGGGCCACATAATCCACGCTGAAATCATCCAGAAGAAAACTGGCGGTCAGGCTGGCATAAGAAATCAGTAGAAAAACAAATTGCCCCCATGCCATAGGCTCTGCAAATGCCATCCACAACGGGCGCCGGGTGGCGGCTCCCAGCAAGGGCACGGTCGCCTGAAGCAGCGGCAGGCAAAGTGCAATCAACAACGCGAAGAGACCAACTTCAGGGATTGTCAGGGTAAGCATTTCGGGGCCGTGTTCGGTTAAGGGTTCGGCGATGACCGAACCTATCGGTGAGGGGTTCTCAGGTATCGCTTCGTCAGCCAGCCGCCCGGCTGGCTGACGAACTCCCTGTTACTTCCGACCAGGTTGGCGGGTAACGCGCAGATACGGTGTCTGCTCATCCCATCCGTCAGGGAAACGCTCTTTGGCCTCTTCGTTGGAGAGCGACGGAACGATGATCACATCCTCGCCATTCTTCCAGTCCACCGGCGTGGCCACTTTGTGGTTGTCGGTCAGTTGGAGCGAATCAATGACGCGCAGGATCTCGTCCAGATTGCGCCCGGTGCTGGGCGGATACGTCAGCATCAGACGGATTTTCTTCGCGGAATCGATAATAAATACCGTTCGAACAGTCACCTTGGGGTCGGCTTTTGGATGGATCATTCCGTACAGGTCGGCAACCACCTGATCCTTGTCTGCCAGCAGGGGAAAATTGAGCCCGGCGCCCTGGGTTTTCTCGATATCCTTCACCCAGTCGTTATGAGAGTCGAGCGGGTCGACGGAGACCCCGATCAGCTTCACACCGCGACTGGCGAACTCGTCCTTACGCTTGGCGAAGGCGCCGAGCTCTGTGGTACAGACGGGGGTGTAGTCGGCGGGGTGTGAAAACAGTACGGCCCAGTCGTCTCCCAGCCACTCATGAAACTGAATGTTTCCCTCGGTGGATGCCACGGTGAAATCGGGAGCGGTTTCTCCAAGTTGCAATGTCATCGTTTCATTCTCCTTTGCTTTGGCTGTCGTTCTTGGTTTGTCAGCACAGACGATATCCTTAAAGTCAACTTTAAGGTCAAGGCGTTTGTCAGATGTTTCTTAGCCTGATCCATCGAGCTCGACGTTCGTGCCCGATTTTTCGGGTATGAAACTGACATAGAGGAAAAGCACGGTGCCCAGCACAATGGCGATATCGGCAAGGTTAAAGGCTGGCCAGTGCCAGGATTGCCAATAGACATCAAAGGAATCCACAACATAGCCACGAAATATCCGGTCAATCAGGTTGCCCATGGCACCGCCAAGAATAAGGCTGTACGCGATGGCTTCTCCCCTGCGGCGGCACTGAACAATCAGCCTGATCAGTACAAATGAGACAACTACCGCGACTGTGATAAGAAAGTATCGCTGCCAACCTCCGCCATCGGCAAACAGGCTGAATGCGGC
>NZ_DDOI01000006.1:56017-68349 GCF_002341575.1 Marinobacter sp. UBA2498
TCGCCATACGCCATTGACTGCTGGACCAACCATTTTACAACCTGATCAGACGCCGCAATCAGGCCCGAAATAGCCAGCAGGCCATACGGCAAGAGTTTTTTGGCAACGATGGACATTGTTTAACCCTTAAGCGCCAGGATGCGCCTGGCACCGTTGAGTACGATAATCCCCGCGATGCTGCCGATGATAAGGTCCGGGTAATTGGAGCCAGTCCATGCCACCAGGGCGCCAGCGGTAATGACCCCCAGATTGATCACCACATCGTTGGCTGAGAATATCCAGCTCGCCTTCATGTGGGCACCGCCCTCCCGATGTTTGGATATCAACAGCAGACAGGTGGTATTGGCGATCAATGCGATGAACGCAATCCCCATCATTACCAGCGACTCCGGCTCACTGCCGAAGACAAAGCGCCTCACCACCTCTGCAAGTGCGCCCACAGCCAGTATCAGTTGGAGTACGCCCGCGAGATGCGCCGCACGCACCTGCATTTTCACGCTGTGCCCAACCGCATACAGGGCGAGCCCATACACGGCCGCGTCGGCGAAATTGTCCAGGGATTCTGCAATCAGTCCGGTAGACTGGGCGATCAGGCCGGCCGTCATTTCCACCGCAAACAGGACGGCATTGATACCGAGCAACCAACGCAGGGTGCCGGACTCCTGCTCGGCCGAGATAGCCGTACCCCCGAGCGCCTTGATTGACTCAGGGTCGGCAGCGGCCGTTTCCTGAAGCGAAGCTCCCAGCCCGAGGGTTGCCAGCTTCGCGGTGATAGGCTCAGCCTCGCCATCGTGCACAACCTTCAACCGCCGATCAGACAGGTCGAAGGACAGCCCGCGAATGTCTTCAAAACCATTCAGGGCCAGTCGAATCATCCGTTCCTCCGAAGGACAATCCATCTTCGGTACGGTATACACACTGATCCAGTTGCCGGACGCTTCAGAGGCCCCCGACCCGGTATTACCCTCGGCGGGTGTTGCGTCGCAGCCACAGGCGTCTTCACAGGATTTACTCATGATACGGCTCCACTTGGGTATTGTCGGATTATGATTTAAAACTATATAGTCACTATAAGGTCAATAGAGCAGATACCATTTGTTGAGGAGACACCCGATGCGCATTGGTCAGTTGGCGCGGTCCGTAGGGGTTGACACCCAGACCATCCGTTTCTATGAGCGAGAGGGCTTGTTACCACCGCCGGATCGTCAGGACAACGGCTACCGTATTTACACTGAACGGCATGTTGAGCGACTGGCTTTTATCCGGCGCTGCAGAATACTTGAGCTGTCACTCGCTGAAATTCACGAGTTACAGCGTTATCAGGGCGCGCCCCATCAGCCTTGCAGGGCCATCAACACCTTGCTTGATGATCACATCGCTCAGGTACGGTCTCAGATAACCGATCTGCAGGTACTGGAGAAACAACTTGTGTCGCTGCGAGCAAGTTGTAACGATGATCGGGAAATTGAGGCCTGCGGGGTTCTCGACGGGCTCAGCGAAGGAAACATGCAGCAGTAGCTTGAAGCATTACGCACCTGCCTTTTCAGTTGCGTAAATCCAGTCAGTCCGGAACCCCTTCAATGGTGCGGGTCATCAAATCCACCATGGCCGGGCTGTCCCATTCCGCGGCACCGACCAGACGGCCAATTTCGCGACCGTCGTGATCAATCAGCAGCGTTGTAGGAACACCTTCTATGCCCAGTGTTGAGGTCGCCAGTGTCGACGGATCAATATACAGGCGAAGATGTTGGATGCCTGTTTTCCGGTAGAATTTCTCAACAACACTGATGCCTGCGTGGTCAACGGACAGCGCGACCACTTCAAATTGCTCGCCGCCCAGTTGAGCCTGAAGTGAGTCCAGCGTCGGCATTTCCTCACGGCAAGGCAGGCACCAGGTCGCCCAGATATTGAGCAATATCGCCTTACCCTTAAAGTCAGCCAGTGTCAGCGGCCTGCCGTCTTCGTCCTCAAAAGCCAGCTCGGGCAGAGTGCGAGGGGACTCCCAGATCAGGAACCCCTGGGGCCCCACGGACTTCGGAACTTTCCCTGCAGCCATAACTGGAGCGGCTATGGAAATAGCAAGCGCGAAAAGGACTACGGCGATTCCACGGGCGGCGGATATGCGCTGGTGACTCATTAGACATTTCTCCTGATTAAAGTGGTCGGTTTGCTGCCCGCATGGCGCCCCACGCGTTACTCGCTCTGTAGCAACGCTTCAATGCGCCCATGCAGCCGGCCCCAGAACCCATCACCGGCTGCCGCGTTGGGGCCTTTGGCAATGGCCGTCAGGTAGGTCACCAGATGCTCAGGCTTGAATTTCAATCCATGGAACCGGGCCCGCATCTGCCCTTCCGGGTCAATCACGTGGGTTACCACACCATGGACCTGTACCCCCTCGCCCGTATCCCTGAACTGAACGCCGTAGGCTTTGGCGAGCTCCGACGTCAACCCGGGCGGTTCACCTTCGCCCCGGTACAGAAAGTGCCAATTATCGGGGTTCAGGTCGAAATTGTCGCCATACGCGCGCATGTTGTCCCGGGTCCCGGCAACATCTTCCCGGTCCGTGGCAATGGTGATGAACACCACCTCTTCACTCAGCCCTTCTTCTTCAACCCCGGTTTGCAACTGCCGTATCAGGTTCATATGAAAAGGGCAGGCCTCGGTACAGCGCGTGTAGAGAAAATTGAGCACAACGGTTTTGCCGTTTAAGTCGGCAAGGGAAGGGCATTGCCATCAACGCCTGTAAGATCAAATTCAGGGGCCGGCTGATCCACAAACTGGGCATACCGCTCTTTCTCGTTCAACGAGGCCTCAACATCCTCCATGGAATGGGCCATGGCATTGGTGCTACCCAGGGCAACCATGGCAATCAGCAATACTCTGAATACACTGTTCACAGTCATTCTCCATTTGAGTTGTTTTCCGAAGGGAGTCCCGGGTTATTGTGGCTTGGTCTCGTCCAGATTCAGCGCAACGGGCAGGTCAGCTGGTGCCAGGCAAATGCCCTCGTCACTGCAGGCCTGCACCCGCACTGTCATGTCAAGCTTGCCTGCCTCTTTCAGCGCGGCGGTCTGTTTTTCATCTGGCAGCAGCCGGATGCTTGCACCGTCGTCGTACACCTCCAGGGCGGTGTCACCCAGCACAATGTCACTGACCCGGCCGCGCGGGTACTCCGTCGGAATATCGAGCGACTGGCCGCCAGCCGAAGACTTGGCGACGGTGGGGATCAGAAACTCCATGGAGGCTGGATTCGCATTCACGTGCCAGCCCGGTTCAATGTCCAGTGTCAGAACGATTTCACCGGTCTCCCCTATCAGGGCTTTGCCGCCTTCCGCAAGCTTGAGGCGGACCTTATCGGAAGAATCTGCCAACCCCGTGCGGGCAACTGGCGCCTGGGGGTCGGAACTGGCTTGTTCAGGCTGGGCTGAGCCAGGGGCCTTTCCGGAATTGGTACCGATCAACATGAACGCCGCGATCGCGATCAGAAAAACCGCTATGCCGGTCAGCAATACTTTGGCTTGGGTTGTCATGGTTCATCTCCAGTATCTAGGGTTGTGAATTCTCGGTGCGGTTGATCGCCTCGACCAGGCTGTCGGTATCAAAGAGCCCAGTGAAACGGGCGACAACGGTGCCGTCAGCGTCAAAAATCGCCGCAAAAGGCAAAGCTTGCCCACCCGTCGCGGTTAACAATGCGTCTTTTTCGGGATCGCTTGCTGTCACATCCACCTGAATCGGCACCATGCCGGCCCGCGCTACGGCTTCAGCCACAGCGGGCTCTTTATACACGGTGCGCTCCAGGACCTTGCAGTTGATGCACCAATCGGCAGTGAACTCCAGCAAATACGGCGTGCCACGGGCTTTTGTGTCCGCCAGGAGTTCTGCTGAGTAGGGTTGCCAGACAAGCTCGTCTTCGCCGCTGCCCAACGGAGATGCGAATACCACTGTCACCACCAAGGCAAGGCCTGTCGCCGTTGCAGTGATCACGCGCACGGCACCGTTCCCCTGAACGAAACGGCGGAGACCCCAGACCAGCACCAGCGCCAGCCAGGCCCACCACAGCCAGGGGTATACCGCTTTGGGCACCAGGCTCGCGCTGAAAAACACGGCGGCGGCCAGCAATATCAGCGCGAGCACTTCACGAATGGCTACGGTCCAGGGGCCCGCCTTGGGCAAACGACTCAGCCACTCGGGCCTGAGCATCAGTACCGCATAGGGCAACGACAGCCCCAGCCCGATACTGCCGAATATCCCCATGATGACCGGCGCCGGCTGGGTAACGGCAAAGGCCAGTACGCCCCCCAGGAAAGGGCCTGCGCAGGGCGCGGCCAGGATCGCACTCAACAGCCCGGATACATAGGCTTCAAAGTAACGCCGGCCATGCGCCGAGGCGGCGAATGTCGGGACGGGGATGGGCAGATCGAGCCAGGTAATCACCGCAAACCCGACCATCAACGCAACCAGGACGGCCACGAATAGCGTTGACTGGAACAACGTGCCCCAGTTCCACTGCAGCAGTGCGGTCAGGCCGCCCAGCGTCAGGAAAAAGGTGAGTGTTCCGGCCGTGAATGCCAGCGCGGCCAGCACCCGATGGGACCTCTGGCCGCCCGCCTCCCGCAGGATGGTCCGGACCTTGATGGGGATCGCGGGCAGCACGCAGGGCGTCAGGTTCAGCAGTAGACCTGCCATAACCGCCATCATGATCTGGCCGGCAATGAGTAATGAGGGCAACTGATCCATTACTCCGTGACTCCCAGCATCCTGCCGAGCGCTTCCTGGCTGGGCACACCAGTCTGGCCCCGCCATTGTCCGCTCGAATCCTTGTACAGCAGCCCTGGCGTCCCGCTGAAACCCGAAAGCTTATGGCAGAGCACGGTCATGCCGCGCACCAGGTATTCCAGATAGAATGACATCACAGATACGTTCCCGTTTTCATGTATTCATCAGTCGATAAAATCACCAGCAAAGCTGCCTACGTGGTGGTCTACCGCGCAAGGCCAAACGACAGGCACTCGAAGCGAAAGCCTCTGGTAATCAAAGGTTCAGGACACTGTTGAATACTTGGGAGGAAAAGGGTCTGGGCCAGAAAGTACACGGCCGGAATGAGAATAATAGCCTTTCGGGCAGGGGGAAGATAACAGCACTACCGAGTCTCTAATTGCAGATTTCCCGACATGGGACGTTGAACACGGGCTACTGCAGCTGCCCTCGGCATTGAGCCCGGCGCAGTCATGCATCACCTGGGTGTCTGGCAACATGACACAAGCCTCGGCCATGGGTTCCGCCTCAAAAGAGGTCGCGGCAACTCCCTGTGCAACGGGGAGAAGAGCCACGAGCAGTAGTACTGCCAGTCCCATAAGCCGTGTGGTCATCGCACTGATATCCTGATTACAGAACAGCTAAAACATCTTCCGCGTGGGAAGATAATCGTCCACTTTAACCTACATTGACGGAGGTGCAAACAGACACGCTCCATCACCGTATCCGCCAATGCGGCTACCAGAGCAAGATGTTGGCGGCGCACATAAGTTCCTCAGAAGCTTGGGTGTGGGGACTATCCGGGGATAAAACATCCGCTCTCCCTCGAGCCCTCAGTCGAGTGAAAATCATGTTCTTTCACGTTGATCGTTTCCCCCATTGCCCCCCTCATGCAATGATGCAATCAATGGGCACGTAATATTGTCCGGATGGGCATGGCACTGCTCAACCATCTCGCCCAGTACCTTCTCGATTCTCCCCAGTTGGTCGATTTTCTCACGCACGTCCCGCAACTTGTGCTCGGCCAGAGCGCTGGCCTCCTGGCAGTGAGCGCCATCTTCAAGTTGTAGCAGGTCACTGATTTCGACAAGACTGAAGCCCAGCTGCTGAGCCGTTTTCACGAACATTAACCGCTCGATATCAGCTGGACCATAGCGCCTAATACCACCTGGAGGACGTTCCGGCTCCGGTACTAGACGTCGCCGCTGGTAATAGCGGATTGTCTCGACATGGACGTTGGCAGCCTTCGCCAGGCCACCGATGGTCAATGAATTCGCTTTATCCGGCATACCCCTTGACTCCGTAGCTGACTACGGAAGTAATCTTATCTCATCGAATGAAACCATGAAAGGTGTCAGCGTTATGTCGAATTCCAAATCGGGGCGTGTCCCCTTGGCTGCGGGAGGTATTGCGGGCCTTTTGGCTTCGGCCTGCTGCCTCGGACCGCTGGTACTTGTCGCGCTGGGTGTCTCCGGTGCCTGGATGGGCAACCTCACGGCTCTTGAACCTTACCGCCCGATTTTCATCGGCGTTGCATTGGTGGCCATGTTCTTCGCCTGGCGTCGAATCTTCCGGCCAGTGGAACAGTGTCAAACCGGTGAAGTGTGTGCCGTACCACGGGTGCGAACGGCTTATAAGGTGATCTTTTGGGCAGTAACGGCACTGATACTGGTCGCCCTGTTGTTTCCCTATGCTCTTCCTCTGTTTTATTGAAAGGAGATTGTCCCATGAAAATGCGCTTTGCCATGACGTTGCTTTTCGCCCTGCTCAGCATGCCCTCTTGGGCCGCCATGCAGACAGTGACGCTTTCGGTTCCGGGGATGACCTGTTCCGCATGCCCCATTACCATCAAGCTGGCCTTGAACAAGGTGGACGGTGTTTCACAAGTCGACGTGAGCTATCCGGATCGAGAAGCCATGATTACCTTTGACGACACACGAACATCGGTGGAAGCCTTAACCCAGGCAACGGGCGATGTCGGCTATCCCTCCACCCTGAAATCCCTGGAAACGGACAGTAAGTGAGTTGTGATAAAGGACTCCAGGCGCCCTCTGTTACACGCGACTCGGCGCCTGCCGTGACAATGCCCCAGTAATTCAAGGAACTCGGAATGAATAGTGACAAAAACCTGCATATCGCTGTGATTGGTAGCGGCGGCGCAGCCATGGCGGCTGCCCTGAAGGCCGCGGAGCGTGGCGCCCGCATCACCCTGATCGAGCGCGGCATTATTGGTGGTACCTGCGTGAATACCGGCTGCGTGCCGTCGAAAATCATGATTCGTGCCGCGCATATCGCGCATCTGCGCACGGAGAGCCCATTTGACGGGGGCGTCAGCGCCCAGATACCGAAGGTGGACCGGGCGAAACTGCTTCAGCAACAGCAGACGCGTGTCGAGGAACTGCGCGACGCCAAGTACGAAGGGATTCTGCGCGACCAGACGGCAATCACGGTCCTGAACGGTGAAGCCCGGTTTGTCGATGGCAATAACCTGGTGGTCCAGTTGAACGAGGGCGGCGAGCAGAACGTCCATTTCGATCGCGCCTTTATTGGCACTGGCGCCCGCCCCGCAGAGCCGTCGATACCGGGGCTGGCTGAGACGCCTTATCTCACCTCCACCAGTGCGCTGGCATTAATTACTGTGCCTGAACGGCTGATCGTTATCGGCGCCGGTTTTGTTGCCCTGGAATTGGCTCAGGCGTTCGCCCGGCTGGATAGCAAGGTCACCGTGTTGGCCCGCAGCCGCCTGCTATCCGGTGAAGAACCCGCCGTCGGTGAGGCCATAGAGGCGGCGTTCAGGCGCGAGGGCATCGAGGTGCTCAAGCAGACCCAGGCCAGCCGTGTGGACTATACCGACAATGAATTCGTTATCGAGACCAATGCCGGTACCTTACGAGCTGATCAACTGCTGGTGGCGACCGGCCGGATACCCAATACCGAAAACCTGAACCTGGCGGGCATCGGTGTGGAAACCTCCCGTGGCGCGATTCAGGTGGATGGGCAACTGCAAACCACGGTCCCCGGTGTCTATGCCGCCGGTGACTGCACCGATCAGCCGCAGTTTGTCTACGTCGCCGCTGCCGGGGGCAGCCGGGCTGCGGTCAACATGACGGGAGGCGAGGCCACCCTGGATCTCAGCGCCATGCCGGGGGTGATGTTTACCGACCCTCAGGTCGCCACAGTTGGCCTGACAGAGGCCGAAGCGCTCAAGCAGGGCTACAATGTGGACACCCGTCTGCTGGATCTGGAAAACGTGCCGCGAGCGCTGGTGAATTTCGACACCCATGGCTTTATTAAGATGGTGGCCGAGCGCGATTCGGGACGCTTGCTGGGGGTGCAGGCGGTAGCCGGGGAAGCCGGTGAACTGATCCAGACGGCAGTCATTGCACTTCGGTCACGGATGACCGTGCAGGACATCGGCGATGAACTGTTTCCTTATCTGACCATGGTGGAAGGCCTCAAGCTCTGCGCGCAAACCTTCACCAAAGACGTGAAACAGCTGTCCTGCTGTGCGGGATGAGTATTTGCCAAGGCGCCTTCAACCCAACCTCTATCATGCAAGTTCGGACGCTTTCTGGTGCCTTAGGCGAGCCATGAGCAGCTTGGCAACAATCGGTAACAGGGTAATGCCACTGACCAGGATCAGAAGCCCGGTCACCACCCCGGACTCAGATGCCATGAGCAAGCCACCAAACGCTGTGATCAAATACGCTGTCGGAATAACACCGGCCAGAGTTGCGACCACGAATCGCCAGAACGCGATCGGTGTCAGGCCGGCTGCATAGCTGACGGCATCGAAGGAGATAAAGGGCACCAATCGCGACGCAAAAATGACAAGCATCAACCCGCCCTGGGAGCGGTCCTTGCCCAGCCAATTCAATACCGGACGTACCCGCCTCCAGCGATGGATAACGTCGTACCCCAAGGATCGAGCAATGGCGAAAGCGATCAGTGCGCCGGCCTCAGCACCGATAACTACGATGACTGTTCCCCATAGCGATCCATAGGCCGCACCGGCAACCATGGCGATCGGGGCGCTGGGGATCGGGCTCAGGACAATGGCCGTGATCATCAGGCCAATGATACCCACCGGCCCCCAATACCCCAGTTGGTCAATCCATTCCGACAAGGCCGCCTTGTTGGTCACGGTGGTCAATGCTCCGGTCTCCAGCATGACCCAATAGATCGCAGCCAGTGCAACCAGCAAGAGCAGAACCCCGACTACTTTTGCTTTTGCGTTCGGTCTAACTCCCATGCCTGCCATGGGTACCCGATGAAATTCATGGTTCAGGGTGGTAGTCATAGTCTCCTCTGGCGTTCTTACTCGCGCGTCCAGAATCGTCCCTGTTTTTCGAAAACAGGTACTTGCCGAGGGCTGCGACGCCAAGTACCAAGGCGACGATGAGCAAAAGGGATATCAACCCCCTTCCCGCCATTCCAAACATGCATGCCTCATTCGTCATCATGTCAATCTCCTGATTCTGTGTGTGCCAGGCCTCTTACGAGACACTGGCCTGTGCGGCTCCGCTTTCGCTGATACTGCTCTCCACGGAGCTTCCGCTATCGGATTTGAACCGGCCCAGTCGGAGGGAATTGGTCACCACAAACACACTGGAAAGGCTCATGGCACCCGCAGCCAGCATGGGGTTGAGCAGATAACCGGTAAACGGGAACAGAACACCTGCGGCCACGGGGATCAGTGCCAGGTTGTATCCGTAGGCCCAGACAAAATTGCCAAGAATCGTTTTGCGGGTGCGCCGGGAGAGCGCTGCAGCATCCACGATGCCCCGGAGGTCGCCGCGCATCAGAACCACGTCGCCGGCCTCGATGGCAATGTCGGTACCGGTGCCGATGGCGATACCCACATCGGCTTGCGCCAGGGCCGGTGCGTCATTGATACCGTCACCCACAAAAGCAACCCGGGCACCTTCCTCTTGCAGGCGCTTCACTTCGGACGCTTTCTGGTCCGGCAATACCTCCGCAAGCACCCGTTCGATACCGGCTTGCCGCGCAATCGCCTCGGCGGTGGCGCGGTTGTCACCGGTGAGCATGGCCACGCTGAGCCCTGATGACTTGAGCGCAGCAATCGCTTCCACCGAGCCGTTCTTGAGCGGATCGGCCACGGCAATCAGCGCGGCGAGGCGTCCGTCGACGGCAACATACAGCGGGGATTTGGCTTTTTCAGCAAGTGACACCGCATCGTCGGCGACGCTGGCCAGGTCGATACCGAGGCGGCGCATATAACGGTCCGCGCCCACATTGATCCGGCGTCCGGCCACCTGTGCCTGGATGCCGTAGCCCGGCTCCGCCTGGAATTCACTGATCGCGGGTAACGTGAGGCCCCGATCCCTTGCGCCCTTGACGATGGCTTCCCCGATGGGATGTTCACTTTCGGTCTCCACAGCCGCAACCCAGGCCAGGACCTCATCCTCGCGGCCTTCCACCAGTATGAAATCTGTCAGCTCAGGCTGGCCCCGAGTCAGGGTGCCGGTTTTATCGAGGACGATGGTGTCCATCCGAGACAGTGTCTCCAGGGCCGCGCCTTTGCGGAACAGCACGCCCATTTCGGCGCCCTTACCGGTTCCGACCATAATGGCTGTTGGCGTAGCCAGTCCCATCGCGCAGGGACAAGCAATCAGCAGTACGCTGACCGTCGTGACGAAGGCAAAGGACAGGGCCGGCTCGGGCCCGAAGCTGAACCAGGTGATGAACGTCAGAATCGCGAGCACAATCACAATGGGAACGAAAATTCCCGCTATCTTGTCGGCCAGCGCCTGAATCGGGGGTTTATCAGCCTGGGCCGATTCCACCATTCTGATGATCTGTGCCAGAACGGTGTCCGCACCGACCCTCGTAGCCCGGAACGTCAGGGAACCGTTCTTATTAATGGTTCCACCCACCAGCTCGGCGTCTTTCTGTTTGGCCACGGGAACGGGCTCGCCGCTGATCATGGACTCGTCCACGTAGGATTGGCCTTCCTCCACCACGCCATCAACAGGAACCCGCTCTCCCGGGCGCACCTGGATACGGTCACCAGGTACCACGGCTTCGATGGGCACTTCGACGGCTTCCCCATCCCGAATGACACGGGCGGTCTTGGCCTGCAATTGCAGAAGTTTTTTGATTGCCTCCGACGTCCGGCCTTTGGCGACGTGCTCAAAGTAGCGTCCCAGCAGAATGAGCGTCACGATTACTGCCGCTGCCTCGAAATAACTCTCGGCGGTACCGGCGGGAAAGAATCCTGGAACCAGCAGTGCTGCGACGGAGTAGAAATAGGCAGCGCTGGTGCCGATCATAACCAGGCTGTTCATGCCAGGGTTGACATGGCGCAATTCAGTGTACCCGGACCGGAAAAACCTCAATCCGGCATAAAACAACACCGGCGTGGTTAGTAGCCACTCAATAGCCATCCACCCCCGATGGGGCAAAAGGCTGGAATATAGAGATTCAAGAGCGGGGATCATCTTACCCATGGCAATCAGAACTACCGGAATGGTCAACACCGCAGCGAAGATCACTTTCCGGCGGAGGTCGATGCCCTCCCTGTCCTGCTCTTCCGTTTCGCTATTGGCGTCCGGCTCCTGAGGTTCATACCCTGCGTCGCGGATAGCCTGATGAATTCGCGGCACTGACAAGGTGTCAGACAGGAACTCCACAAACGCTTTCTGGGTAGTCAGATTGACACTGGCCTTGACCATGCCGGGTTGCTTGTTCAATGCCCGCTCAACCCGGGATACGCAGGAGCCACAGGTCATTCCGATGACCGGAATTTCAGCCGACTGTACTCGTGGCTGATAACCCGCCTCCTTAATCAAGTCGATTAGCGTGGCCGGCGTGGCCGGCTGGTCAAATTTCACGGTGGCTTTTCCGGTCGCCAGATTCACCTGGGATTCCGCAACGCCGCGCTGACCCATGAGCGCCTTTTCAATCCGTCCGACGCACGAAGCGCAAGACATTCCATCAACACGAATTTCTATTCGTTGCATACCCGTTTAGCTCCTCGGCACAGATAACTGTGTGCCTCTAAATCAATGCATCCGCAGGCGATTGCCAGCTTCACCCTTGCTGGGCTATAGCTTCAACAATCGGGCAGCCATCCATCGGCCCCTCACCGGAGCATTCCTTCAGTGTTTCAGACAGGACGGCCTCGATGCGGGACAGACTCTGAATCTGATGCCGGATTTTTTCCAGTTGCTTCTTTGCAATTTGCCTGGCCTCGGCACGGTCGCCATTGGCGTCCTGAAGCATCAGGAGTTCACGAATCTCATCAAGAGTGAAACCCCACTGCTTGGCGTGGATGATGAACTGCAGCCTGGCGATCGCATCCTCGGGGTAACGACGATAATTCGATTGGGTTCGGGCAGGCTCTGGCATGAGATTTTCCCGCTCGTAAAAGCGAATGGCATGGCTGGCCACGCCGCTTTTTTCAGAGAGTTCGCCGATATTGAACGTTTTCATTCCTGCACCTCAAAACGAGTGGTCAATGACTTATCCTAACCATAACCTTAAAGTAAACTTTAAGGTCAAGGTATTTTTCATGCATTGTCAGATCGGGGGCGATGCACCAAACTGGGCCAAGG
>NZ_DDOI01000006.1:68535-69952 GCF_002341575.1 Marinobacter sp. UBA2498
GCCCGGGCGCCCCCAGTGAAGTGTGGCGCTATAGGGCGGAATTGCTGAAAGGTCCAAAAAACACAGTCTCCGAAAATCCGGACAGTTACCTCGGCCCAACGATCCGGCTACGCCGCGGCCAAACCGTCAAAATCCATATTCACAATGAGCTGCCAGAGGACACCACCGTCCACTGGCACGGACTTCACGTGCCGTCCGACGTAGACGGACAGCCAAGACTACCGATCCGCCCAGGCGAGACAATGACTGTTGGCTTCGAGGTATTGGACCGGGCCGGACTGTTCTGGTACCACTCTCATGCCCACGGCAAGCAAGGTGGTCGCGTAGGATTTCAAAGTTACGCAGGGTTGGCCGGACTCCTGATCGTTGAAGACGAGGAAGAAGCGGACCTCAAATTGCCGTCGGGCGATAACGAGCTGCTGCTGGTGCTTCAGGACCGCACCTTTGCTGGTAACAATGAACTGGTTTACATGGGCCGTGGCATGGGGTCCATGATGGACCGTATGCACGGTTTTCTGGGGGATAGAGTGCTGGCTAACGGGGCGCCTCCAACCACCCGCAAGGTTGCCACCCGCCCCTACAGAATTCGAGTCCTCAATGGGTCCAACGCCCGCATCTACAAACTGGCCTGGAGCGACGGGCGACCTGTCACCGTTATCGGTGCAGACGGCGGCCTTCTTCAGGAACCGGAAGACAGGCCTTACGCCGTGCTGGCTCCGGCTCAGCGGCTTGATATATGGGTCGATCTTTCCGAGTTCCAGCCGGGTGATACGCTGGAGCTTATCAGTGACCGTTTCCGGGCAGGCATGATGAGCGGAGGTATGATGGACGGAATGGGCATGATGGGCAGCAACGCCCTGCCCCTTGGCAGCCGATTCCCCTTGGCCAGGCTGGAGGTGTCCAAGTCATTAAAGGCCAGCGAACCTTTACCGGCACAGCTAGGTGTGCAGCGGCAAAAAATACCGGTAAACAGCAATACGCGAATCCGGTCGTTCGAGTTAAGCCCGGTGATGATGCGGGGATTTGCCATGAATGGCCGGCGGTTTGACGGAACGAATGTTGCTGATGACGAAAAAGTCCGCCTTGGTGACACGGAAATCTGGGAATTCCACAACAGCACACCGATGCCTCACCCGATGCATATTCATGGCTTGCAATTCAACGTTGTAGGGCGACGAGGCGGCAACTCGGACAGTCTACAGCAGGGCCTGGTAGACAGTGGCTGGCACGACACGGTTCTGGTTATGCCTCGTGAAACGGTTCAGGTGGCGATGAAATTCGAGCGCTTTGACGGCCTTTACATCTACCACTGTCATAACATGGAACATGAGGATGCAGGGATGATGCGCTATTTTCAGGTGCAAAGCTAAGCGCTACCAGTCTCCTTGGTCTGCTCAACCGTTGTCACCGAGCCCGA
>NZ_DDOI01000006.1:70074-74051 GCF_002341575.1 Marinobacter sp. UBA2498
CGAGCCCGAATATCACCAGCTGTTCCCAGCCAAAGGTGAGTCCCGCGATGACCCCGAAGGCGCCAAACAACCACCAACGCCGTGGCCCTGTCAGCAAACCCACCGGTCCTCCTCTCATTATCGTCCCTCATTTTTACCGTGGTTGTTGGTTGCTCATTTTCACCGCTTATGCGGTAAACAGTTGCAGTTGAGCATTTTTGAGAAAATAACGTTGAAGCACGGTTTAAGGTCAAGACTTTTGTCAGAATGGTCAAAGTGAATTCACCTTGAGCCTTTGGATATCGATGGCGTTGTGTCATTGAAATAAAAACTGCTAGGATTTGGTGAACTAAAAGTCGAGCTGTGTGTCACAGCGTTGAACCTTTACAGCTTGGTGCTTGGAATCAGGATGACCGCAACGATCCGCCAACTAATTTCCGCACTGCTATCATTGCTTTTAGTGATCAGCGGCCAGGCGTTGGCTATGTCCAAAATAATGGACAGTCAGGCGGACACTTCAATGTCGGATTGCGGTTCCATGATGATCCAGCAGACTGAAGGTGTTAGTTCCCCCGTAGACACTGCCAGTAATTGTGGTTCTGTCCCTGATATGGGCTGCCCGAGCCCCGCTGGGCTGAGCAAATGCGGCGTCAGCGTCACTTTTGCCGTCGTACCAGTCAGCTCCATCGGCTTTACCGGCACCGGTTCACAACCGGTATTGAGTTCACGAGCGGACCTTTATGAGGATCCGTTCCTGGCTTCTGCAACCCCACCCCCAGAAAACCACTCCTGAGTTTTAGCCCTGATTCTTGCCCCTCGTGGCAGATTCTTTAACGTTAATTCTTGCAACAAAGTCTCGTGTTTCCGTTCATCTGAAGCGGGGCTTTAATCGGAGTGAATCAAATGCGCAATTCAAAAACCAAGCTTACCATCACAGCGATTTTTCTGGCCGCTACCATTGGCTCCTTCTCTGCATTAGCCCATGAGGACGAAGGAAAAGCCATGATGTCCTCAGAAGGCATGAAGGATAAAGCCATGATGTCCTCAGAAGGCATGAAGGATATGGGTGGCATGATGGGGATGATGAACATGATGTCCGATATGTCCCCTGAAGACCGTAAAGCCATGACCGCAGCGTGCATGAAGATGATGCAGGCTCATGGTGGCGATGGCATGAAAGACAAAGACACCGGCACCAAATAACCATTTGGACACCCTCATGAACTGAAGCTATGGGCCGGGGATGCATGTGCATCCCCGAGCCCTGCACTGCATATAAGCGATTCCAACCGAGGATTTTCCATGAAGACCATGAAACTCGCCCTTTATACGGGTATAGCCGCTGTCGTTATCGGCGCTGGCGCCACCTTGGCCATCCAGGCCAACGAATCTGACCAGTCATCGGTTGCGCAAGCCGAGAGTGGAAAGACAGTTCAGGCCATCACCATTTACAAGAGCCCCAATTGCGGTTGCTGCCAGGACTGGGCCGAGCACCTCGCGGCCAATGGCTTTGAGACCCGCATCGTTGAAACCGACAACCTCAATGAAATCAAGCAAGAGTACGACGTACCCCGAGATATGGCGTCCTGCCACACTGCGCTGATCGGAGACCTGGTGATTGAGGGCCATGTGCCGGCCAATGACATCGTCGCCTACCTTGAGGACCCGCAGTTCAATACGATTGGGCTATCAGTGCCGGGCATGCCCCATGGCACCCCCGGCATGGAAACCGGCCGGAAGGACGATTACCAGGTCATCGCTTTTAATGCCAATGGCAAGCAAGGTGTTTTCCGTGAACACAAGGATTACTGAGGTCAGCCCCATGAAAACGATGGTTTACCGCCTGAATTCTGGCGTTTCCAGGCTTTTCCTGTTCGCGTTGATTGCCGTCATGCCGGGCCTGGTTCAAGCCCAGTCTGCGACTGATGGCCAAGCAGTGAAGGCGCTGACGACTGACGCCTCCGGCGCCCTACTGGTGCTTCGGAATAGCGGCCTGCTTGCCGTGGAAGGCCAGAGCACTACCGAGATCCCGCTGCCACCGTCCGATTCCGGCGCTCCCCCTCGGTCCATGGCAAAGGGCGCGGACGAAAGTCTGTACCTGGCAGGGCCTGGCCTTGGTATCTGGCGCTATGACAACGCCAGCAAGCGCTGGCAATCCCTCAATGACACCCTGCCGGATCTCGGAATCACGGCGATTGCCGCCCACGCCACCCAAGCCGAAACGCTTTACGTCTATCTCGGTGAAAGTGGCATGTTCCGATCCAGGGACGGCGGTGCCGAATGGGTGAAGGTAGACAGTGGCCCCCGGGAGCCGGTGCAGGCATTCCTGCACTCGGATATGCCGGGCAGTATGGAAAGTGGCTGGCTGTTCGCTGGCACCACCCGCGGCGTTGCCCGCTCCATGGACTGTTTCTGCTTCTGGGGCGATGCCGGCGAATTACGAGGGACTGTGACTGCTATTGATTACGATCCTTCTGCCCCGGAGAACGTCTACGCCGTGATCGAGGGGCAACTTCACCACAGTTCGGACGGTGGCGAAAGCTGGGCTGGCCTTAAGATACCCGAGCCAGTCACCGCTCTGACATTCTCACTCAAGGAAGGACTCGTGGTGGGCACAGAGGATGGAGATCTGCTTTCGCAGAACGCCTCTGGCGAATGGGTACCTGTTCATGAATAAGTGGTCTTTCCCGCTGGTCTTGCTCGTTGCCCCGGCCCTTGTGGTGGCGGGGGGCGCGCCACCAAACAGTGACAGTGGGCCGACCGAGGTGGCCGAGGGTCGCCAGATTTACGAGCAATACTGCGCCGCCTGCCACGGATGGCAGGGCGAGGGTGCTGCCGACTGGACCAAACCGGATGAGAAAGGCGAAATGCCCCCGCCACCGCACGATGAGACAGGCCACACCTGGCGCCACAGCGATGCCATGTTGTTCAGGATGATTGCCGAGGGCTGGCGACATCCCTTCAATAAAACGGATAGGCTGACGATGCCGGCGTTCAAGGACATCCTCACCGACCAGGAAATTCAGTTGGTGATCGAGTACCTGAAAACGCTATGGACGGAAGACCAGCGCCGTTATCAACGGAGCGAAAGTCAGGACGTTAATTAGGCTGAGGGTCCTTCCTGATTTCTCACGGACACCAGACAACACTCACGCTAGATCTCGGGTAACTCGAAAATGTCGTTGAATCAGCACTTCAAGAAATGGTCATGGTTATTCGGTATCGCCGGTTTCAGTCTGATGGTCGCTGCAATTTTCGTGCTGCCGCAGTACCTGAAGCCAGATCTGGATGCCGGTGTCACTTTTTACGCCACCGAGGGATGCGCACCTTTCAAGGGTCAGTGTATCGGGCGAAAGGACAATCAAGCCATCACAGTCGGTTTAGGTAATGAAGCCATCGAATCTATGACAGAAATTCCCATTCGTGTGCATCTCGCTAACATGACAGCAGACTCCCTAATCGTCGATTTTGAAGGGCTTGAAATGTACATGGGCGTGGTCCGCACCCAGCTGGTACCGAATGCCCAGGGCGTCTACCAGGGAACCTTTACCCTGCCGGAGTGCGGTACAGGCAAAATGCTATGGCGGGCACGGGCCATTATCAATAACGGCAGGTCCAGGGAAGGCATCAAATTCGATTTCTGGGCAATTTGACAGACTCACCGAACTTGGAGGGCTAAATGCCTGATCTTGCAACTTGGGGAATTGCCGCCGCGTTTGCCGGTGGTCTCATATCGTTTTTTTCACCCTGCACGCTACCTCTGGTTCCCGGCTACCTGTCGGTCGTGACTGGAGGTGCCCTGACCGAGGCTTCGAATCGGTTGAAGGCCCTTTGGCTGAGCCTGTGTTTTGTGATGGGGTTCAGTCTGATCTTTATTGCCCTGGGAGCAAGCGCAAGTGCTTTAGGGCAATGGTTGATGGCCTATCGTGAAGAGGCCAACCTGGTGGCCGGCGTGCTCATCGTTCTAATGGGTCTGTTTATGCTGGGCTGGTGGAGCA
>NZ_DDOI01000006.1:74318-74479 GCF_002341575.1 Marinobacter sp. UBA2498
GGGCTGGCTCTTCCCTTCCTGGGAACTGCCCTATTCATTGAGCACTTTCGCCGACGAGTGCGCTGGTTCAGTCGCTGGAGTCGACTGCTGAGAGTGTTTGCAGGCCTGGTACTCGTTGTCATGGGCGTGTTGGTGCTCACCGGTCAGATGACTCTATTCGC
>NZ_DDOI01000160.1:0-3062 GCF_002341575.1 Marinobacter sp. UBA2498
GCAACATCGGCTTCGGAGCGGATCGTGTTCCGGAATTTCGGGCCTTCGCCGGTTTCGAAGTACAGGCCAAGACCCAGAGCGTCCGGAATCGTCAGGATGTCTGAAAACAGGATCGCCGCGTCCAGTGGGAAACGTTCGAGAGGCTGCAGAGTTACCTCGCAGGCCAACGGCGTGTTCTTGCACAAGCTGAGGAAGTCGCCGGCTTTTGCCCTGGTCGCACGGTACTCCGGCAGATATCGCCCTGCCTGTCGCATCATCCAAACCGGTGTGCGGTCCACGGGCTGGCGCATCAGGGCGCGCAGGAAACGATCATTCTTCAGCTCGGTCATAGGAAATCCAGCGTGTTCTGTACAAAGGGGAAAATTGGATGGAGGCCATAATACCCGGTTTGCGGGAATAAAAAAGGGCGGCTTTCCCTTAGGAAACCGCCCTTCTGATCAGGATCAACCGTGCAATCAGATATCCAGGTAATCCATGATACCTTCGGCAGCCTGACGGCCTTCCCAGATAGCGGTTACGACCAGATCGGAACCACGGACCATGTCCCCGCCCGCAAAGATTTTCTCGTTGCTGGTCTGGAACATGAATTCTGCGCCTTCCGGAGCAGTTACCCGGCCCGAATCGTCGGTATTCACCTTCAGCTCATCGAACCAGTCGGCCGGGCTCGGACGGAAACCGAAGGCGACCAGAACCGCGTCCGCAGGAATAACCTCCTCGCTACCCGGGACCACTTCCGGACGGCGACGACCATTTTCGTCGGGATCGCCCAGACGGGTCTGAACCACCTTCACACCCTCAACCCGGTCTTCACCAATAATGGCGATGGGCTGACGATTGAAGAAGAACTTAACGCCCTCTTCCTTGGCGTTGGCCACTTCCCGGCGAGAACCCGGCATGTTGGCTTCATCCCGGCGGTAGGCACAGGTGACGCTCTCGGCCTGCTGACGGATCGAGGTGCGGTTGCAGTCCATGGCCGTATCGCCGCCACCCAGGACAACAACCCGCTTGCCTTTCATGTCGATGAAGTCTGCTTCGTCTTTCTCGAAGCCGAGACGACGGTTGACGTTCGAAACGAGGAACGGCAGTGCATCGTACACGCCCGGCAGGTTCTCACCCGGGAAACCTCCCTTCATGTAGGTGTAGGTGCCCATGCCCATGAAAACGGCATCGTACTCGTCAATGATCTCCTGCAACTGAACGTCCTTGCCCACCTCGGTAGACAGGCGGAATTCCACGCCCATCTCCTCGAACACCTTGCGGCGGCGGGTCATAACGGATTTTTCCAGCTTGAACTCGGGAATGCCGAAGGTCAGCAGACCACCGATTTCCGGATAGATATCGAATACAACCGGCTTGACGCCATTGCGAACCAGAACGTCCGCGCAGCCCAGACCCGCAGGCCCAGCGCCGATGACGGCAACCTTCTTGTCTGTCCACTTCACGGCGGACATATCCGGTTTCCAGCCCAGGGCAAAGGCGGTATCGGTAATGTACTTCTCGACAGACCCGATGGTAACCGCGCCGTACCCGTCGTTCAGCGTGCAGGCACCTTCACACAGGCGATCCTGCGGACAAACGCGGCCGCAAACTTCAGGCAGGGAGTTGGTCTGGTGACACAACTCGACGGCCCGCATGATATTGCCTTCGGAAACCAGCTTGAGCCAGTTCGGAATATAGTTGTGAACCGGGCACTTCCACTCGCAATAGGGGTTACCACACTCAAGACAGCGATGGGACTGGGACGCCGCGTTATCTGCTGTGAAGGGGTGGTAAATTTCACCAAACTCTTTCTTCCGCTTCTTGGCCGGGACCTTTTTCGGGTCGACACGTCCAACCTCGACAAACTGGAAGTCATTACTCAGTCGTTCTTTCATCTGGATGCTCTCATCAACTCGATTTCGACAAGGGCGGCAGCCAGGCTGCTCGCCCCAAACCCTCTCAGCCTCTTATTCCGGACGCGCCCGGGTGCTGGCCAGCAGACTGCGCAGATTCGCAGCCTTGGGTTTCACCAGCCAGAAGCGGCCAATGTAGTCGTCGAAATTCTCAAGAATGTGCTCTGCCCACTCACTGCCGGTTTCCGAGATATGCTCCCGGATTACACCACGCAGGTGATTGCGGTAGGACTCCATGTCCTCGCTGGAAATCCGCTGAATTTCCACCAGCTCGTGGTTGTATTTGTCCACGAACGTGTTGTTGATATCCATGACGTAAGCAAAGCCACCGGTCATACCAGCACCGAAGTTGTGGCCAGTAGAGCCCAGCACCGTCACCAGACCACCGGTCATGTATTCACAGCAATGGTCTCCGGCGCCTTCCACAACGGCATGGGCACCGGAATTACGAACTGCAAATCGCTCACCCGCGGTTCCGGCAGCAAAGAGTTTGCCGCCGGTTGCGCCGTAGAGACAGGTATTGCCGACGATAGAGGTTTCCTGGGTCTTGAACGCGCTGCCGCGGGGCGGCTTCACAACCAGCTTGCCACCGGTCATGCCCTTACCGACGTAGTCGTTGGCGTCCCCTTCAAGGATCAGGTTGAGACCACCCACGTTCCAGACACCAAAACTCTGGCCAGCGGTACCGGTCAGGTCCAGGGTGATCGGTGCATCCACCATACCCTGGTTACCATGGATCTGGGCGATTTCGCCAGAGAGGCGGGCGCCAATAGAGCGATCACAGTTGGTGACTCGATAGGACCACGCGCCTCCACTCTTCTCTTTGATCGCCGCAGCGGTATCCTGAACCATCTGTTCCGCGAGCCTGCCCTCATCAAACGGGTGATTCCGTTCGACCTGACAGGTCTGCGGCTTGTCTGCAGGAATATGGTCGTTAGACAGCAGGCGACTCAGATCCAGTTTCTTCTGACGTTCGGTATCACCGGGCAGGCGCTCCAGCAGGTCAACGCGACCCACAAGCTCTTCCAGGGTACGCACGCCCAGCTTGGCCATCCACTCCCGGGTCTCTTCGGCCACGAAGCGGAAGAAATTCATCGCCATTTCCACCGTGCCCTTGAAGTGCTCTTCACGGAGGTGGTCGTTCTGTGTAGCCACACCGGTCGCGCAGTT
>NZ_DDOI01000160.1:3197-3819 GCF_002341575.1 Marinobacter sp. UBA2498
AAACCGAAGCTCTCGGCACCAAGGATCGCGCCCTTTACCACGTCCAGACCTGTTTTCAGGCCGCCATCAGTCTGCAGGCGAATCTTGCCACGCAGGTCATTGGCTCGCAGCGCCTGCTGGGTTTCGGTAAGCCCCAGCTCCCAGGGAGAACCGGCGTAGCGGATCGACGTCAGCGGGCTCGCCGCTGTACCGCCATCGTACCCGGACACCGTGATCAGGTCGGCGTACGCCTTAGCCACACCTGCGGCAATCGTACCGACGCCGGGCTCAGAGACCAGCTTCACAGACACCAGAGCCTGCGGATTGACCTGTTTGAGGTCGAAAATCAGCTGGGCCAGATCCTCGATGGAATAGATATCGTGGTGGGGTGGCGGGCTGATCAGCGTCACGCCCTCTGTCGAATGGCGCAGCCGTGCGATGATGCCGGAGACCTTGAATCCCGGTAGCTGACCGCCTTCGCCGGGCTTTGCGCCCTGGGCCATCTTGATNNGCGGCGGCGGTGAAATCAGCGTTACGCCCGGGACCGAATAACGCAGGCGGGCGATCAGTTCATTGACCTTGCCACCGGGCAACTGGCCGCCTTCGCCCGGCTTGGCACCTTGGGCCACCTTGATCTGCATGA
>NZ_DDOI01000124.1:0-5964 GCF_002341575.1 Marinobacter sp. UBA2498
CTGGAAAGTGCATTATCGGGAGGCGCCTTTCCGGCGGGTCTTGAGGATGGTGCAGCAGGGTGAGGTGGATGTCATGCTGGAGCCCCTGGAGCCCCTGGAGACCGCCGGACGGACCGAGCTCATGGAGTTCGTGGCGCCGGCATTTCCTCCGGAGCGGCGATTGTTTTTTTACCTTAACGCAGAAAACCGCATTGAGCGCTACGCTGATCTGTATGGACGAGCCATTGGCACTTTGGAAGGGGCGTCGTATTTCTCCCGTTTTGATAGTGATGACAGACTTCTCAAGGAGCCTGCGCCCCGTTACGAAAACCTGATGCTGATGATGCAGAAAGGTCGGGTAGATGTCGTGATCGCCCCAGAGCTCGTGGGTTTATACACGGTCGAAGAGTTGGGGCTGGATGTTAAGGTTTCACCGTTCTTTGTGCCGGGAGAGCGCTCTTACATTGCTGTTGCGAAGAACTCTCCCGTGCTGAAGTATGCCGATGACATTCGGGCGGCGCTGAAACTGATTGAACTGGAAGGCATACACGAGGACCTGGTGTTGAAGTACATGGACCGAGTTGCTGAATGATTCCCGAACAGTCTGATCTCTGGTTTCTGCCTTTGGGTGGAACCGGTGAAATTGGTATGAACCTCAACCTCTATGGCCACGATGGTGCCTGGTTGATGGTGGATTGTGGTGTTACCTTTCCAAAGCCTGGTCGCATTGCTGCTGATGGCACGGTGCATCATCGTGGCGAGCCGCCGGTTCAAATGGCGGATCCTGCGTTCATTGCTGACCGCCGTGAACGGCTGGCGGGCCTGGTAATTACCCACGCCCACGAAGATCATGTCGGAGCTGTACCCTACCTCTGGCCGCTGCTGCAGTGCCCGATATACACCAGCCGGTTCACGGCCGAAATTCTGCGTCGCAAGCTCGCGGAGTTCGACCTGCTGCACCGGGTGCCGATCATCGAAGTGGAGACCGGCCAGAGCAAGCAGATCGGGCCATTCAGCGTGCAGTGGCTGGCGCTGACTCACTCCATCCCGGACCCTAATGCCCTGATGATTCGCACCGCCGCCGGTAACATCTTCCACAGCGGTGACTGGAAGCTGGATGAGCAGCCGCTGGTAGGCCATGGCTATTCGCCAAAAACCTTCACCGATCTGGCAAACGAGGGCGTGAACGCCATGGTGTGTGACTCCACCAACGCCACAGTCTCGGGTCACTCGGTATCCGAGGCGGCCTTGCATCAAGGATTGCTCAGAGCGACCCGCTCCGCCGAAGGCCGCGTTGTAGTGACCTGTTTTGGCAGTAATATCGCCCGATTACATACTCTGGCCTCAATCGCCAGGGAAACCGGCCGTTATATGGGTTTATTGGGCCGGTCTTTGATCAATATGAGTGGCGCCGCCAGGGCTGCAGGGCTGTGGGATTCGGCTGACCAGTTGATCAATCCGGCACATCTGGGGTATCTCCCGCGGGACGAAGTACTGGCCGTGGCCACGGGCAGTCAGGGCGAGCCGCGAACGGCTCTGCGCAGACTGGCCTCTGGTACCCATCCGGATTTTGAGCTGGAGGCGGGCGACACGGTAATCTTCAGCGCTCGCGCCATCCCCGGCAACGAGGAATCCATCGAGGCGCTGGTGACCAGATTGAAAGAGTTGGGGGTGAGGGTAATCACGGCCGAGGATGCTGATTTGCCAATTCATGCTTCAGGTCATCCCGCGCAGGAAGAACTGGAGATAATGTATAAATGGGTAAAGCCTGCCATTGCCATTCCGGTCCATGGTGAGGCTGAACACATGGAAACGCATGCTGACATAGCCAAAGCAACTGGTGTACCCCGTGCCATGGTGGGCCGAAACGGCGATCTTTTCATGATCCGGCCGGTGCCGGGAATTCGTCGCCAGGTTGTTGAAACTGGCCGTCTGGGCTGGCACAAAGAGGGTCTTGTCAGAGTTGAATAAGTCATTTACTTCTGTTGTCGGTAGGTCGCTTGTATTCGCAGTGGCTTCCGTGTTTCTGGCCCCGGTTCACGCATTGCCAGACCCTTCCTGCAATACGCACATCGTGAGCGGGAATCCGGAGTATCCGCCCCTGCTCTGGCGCGACCAGCAGCGCCCGGGCTATCTGATTGGCGCGGTGCCTGCTTTGCTCAAGGAAATTACGGAGCCATTGGGCGTGAATGTGGAAGTGAGGGACATAGGCTCTTGGGCCCGGGTCCAGCGCATGGCACGCCAGGGCGATATCGACATGGTGGCGGGCGCGTTCATTACCTCGGAACGCATTGGCTATATGGACTATTTGCTGCCGCCAATAACGCACCTGCCGACCGCTGTCTGGGTCCCCAAAGGCCGGGAGTTTGTCTATCGCCACTGGCCAGACCTGATGGGTAAGCGGGGCAGCACACTGATCAACAACAGTTTTGGCCAGAATTTAGACCGGTATGCAGAAGAAAATCTCCTCATTGAGGGAGTCAGGTCGATTGAGCAATCCTTCCAGATGGCGCTGGTTGACCGGGTGGATTATGTCCTCTATGAAGTGTTGCAGGGCGGGGTAAAACTCGAATATCTGGGCATTGCTGATCAATTCGTTTCCCTGTCGCCCCCGGTGAGTCGTGAGGGCCTGTTCTTTACTTTTTCCAAAGCCTCTCCTTGTAACTCCTTTGAGCTAAGGGAGCGTATTGCGGAGAGCCTATACGAGCTTGTGAATACTGGCCGGGTCGATGAGTTAATCCGGCGGTATAAAGACCTTTACACAGGAGCAGGTTAAGTGGAGGTCTCTTTCAGATGGGCGTGAACTTTAATGTGGCGCCTGTCGTAACTTGAGAGAGACACTCCGAGCAGGTAGAAAACAAACAGGAAGAATTGCTGGGAAGGAGTCCATGGCGATGGTGAAGGCAGTGACCCAAGATCAACGTGAGTTCGTTTACAGGCTATCTCTTGGCCTGTCGAGATCCACTGTCGACGAGCTTGATGGCAGCATCCATAGCTTCATCGCTGAGCTTGGAGATCGGCTTGATGCTGATCGCTCCTATTTGATCATGTTCGACGAAGCTACCCAGACCATTTCCATCACGCATGAAGCCTGCAGAAGTGGCGTTATACCCCAGAGAGATGCAGTTCAGAACGTACCGATGGCCCGTTTTCCCTGGCTAATGGATCAGTTGCAAACCCTATCGATGCTTGTCATCCCCGAAGTCCAAGAACTGCCCCCTGATGCGGAAGAGGAGAAATTGGAGTTCCAGCGGGAGAGTATCCGCAGTCTCGTGCTGGTTGGTTTGAGGCTGGAAGGTCAGGTCCGGGGCATCCTGGGTTTCGATTATCTTGACCAGTCTCGAGTGTTGGATTCAGAAACAGAAGAGTTCGTGCTTCAGGTTGGTGAGGTTTTGGGGGCATCTGTTCACAGACAGATACTGGCAGGCCGGAACGTCAGGTTCGAGAATAGCCTTTATCGTTATTCCGACCAGTTCCCGGGCGTTATCTTCCAGTTCAGGATGTATCCCGACGGACATGTAACTTTTCCTTTCATCAGCGAGAAAGTTGAAAATCTTTTCGGGTTTGCGGCTGATCTGCTTGGTGTCGATGCCCAGCCTCTGCTCGACCTGATCGAGGATGAAGACAAGCCATCCTTTTTTGAAAAGGTTAATGAGTCTCGCCAGCGCATGACCCCCTTTGAAACCGACTTTCGAGCCTACAAATGCGATGGCACGATGGCCTGGGTGGAAGCCAGGTCGGTGCCAGCCCGATTAGCGGACGACAGCATGACCTGGCACGGCTATTTTTTCGATGTTACGGACCGTAAGCAATCGGAATCCGAAATCGAGAAGCTCGCCTTTTACGACCCACTGACCGGCCTGCCAAACCGGCGCCTGCTCAGGGATCGCCTGGCGCAGGCGTTAACCGGGAGCAATCGGGATCATAATCATGGTGCTCTGGTATTTATTGATCTTGATAACTTCAAGAATATCAATGATTCCGCGGGTCATCTGACCGGCGATGAGCTTCTGGTCCAGGTGGGGGAGAGGTTGAAAAACACGGTCCGGGACTGGGATACCGTTGCCCGGATCGGTGGGGACGAGTTTGTTCTCATTCTGAAGGGATTTCCCGCCGAGCCGGCCGATGCTGCTGCCAAGGTTGAGAAAGTCTGCGAGAAAATCCGCGATGCCCTCAACGAGCCCTATAATCTCAACGGCATAGAATATACGGGCACTCCAAGCATCGGCATCACACTGTTTTACGATCACGAAACGTCCCTTGAAGAGCTTCTGAGCCAGGCCGATATGGCCATGTTTCGGGCCAAGGAGGACGGCCGCAATTGCATCCGCTTCTACGACTCCATGATGCAGAAGAAAGTATCTGAGCGGCTGGCTCTTGAGTCGGACCTCAGGATGGCGATACGGAGGAAGCAGCTGGCAGTCCACTATCAGGTCATGGTTAACGAAAAAGGTGATCCTGTTGGTGCTGAGGCATTGCTTCGCTGGCACTGTCCGGGGCGCGGTATGGTTTCTCCCGCCGAGTTCATTCCTCTGGCCGAGGAAACCGGCCTCATTGAATCGGTCGGCTACTGGGTGCTGGAGGATGTTTTCTCCCGGGTGGCCAGCTGGAAGAAGCGAGGCGGTGCGTTGTCGCAGCTCCAGGTCTCGATCAACGTGAGTGCAAGGCAGTTTCACCTGCCTTCGTTCTGCTCGACGGTGATGGCACTGCTGAGAAAAACCGGTGCCTCCCCAAGAAACCTGAAAGTAGAAATCACCGAAAGCGCTCTTGCCTACGATCTCGAGTTGGTGGAGGAAACACTTCGAACCCTGAGAAGCATGGGAATACGGATCTCCCTCGATGATTTCGGCACGGGTTACTCGTCCCTCGGCTACTTGAAGCGCCTATCTCTGGATGAGTTGAAAATTGATCAGGGGTTTGTGCGAGACATCCTGGATGATCCTAATGATGCGGCTATCGCAGAGACCATCCTGGCCTTGGCCTCTGCGCTCAAACTGTCAGCAGTGGCCGAAGGTGTGGAAACCAAAGGGCAACTGGAACGCCTTGTTGGCATGGGGTGCAACCGTTTCCAGGGCTACCATTTCAGCCGCCCGCTCCCAGCGCTGGAGTTCGAGAAGTTGATTGAGCAAGCAATCGGTGATCGAAAGCGGAGGGCTTGGTAGTTCGCATCCTATCTGTATAAACTGGTACCTTGCTTCTAATCCGTTTCAAACAACATCGAGACCAGTCCCCTATGGCAATCTGGACCAGAACCCCGAACCTTGAACACCTGGCAAAATCCAGCGAAAACACCGCGGTCAGCTACATGGGTATCGAGTACCTTGAAATTGGCGACGACTATGTCAAAGGCCGTATGCCTGTTGATGAACGCACCGTACAGCCTTTTGGCATTCTGCATGGCGGCGCATCGGTGCTGCTGGCGGAAACCCTTGGCAGTATGGCGGCCAATTGCTGCCTGAAAAACCCGAAAACTGTCGCTGTTGGACTGGATATCAACGCCAATCACATCCGCCCGGTTACCAAGGGCTGGGTGTATGGCACAGCCAGGCCTATTCACATTGGTAGTGCGACTCAGGTCTGGGAAATCCTTCTGGAGAACGAAGAGGGGAAAACTACCTGTGTTTCGCGGCTGACCATGGCGGTAACAAAACGGCCAGGCTGAGAGAGGTTGGTTGGGTTTCAGGGCTGCTCGGCGGGCGCTCTTGGTCTGGTTACGATCAGCCCCTGATCTACAAACTCCTGAAGTACGATGTTGTGGGTACCGTCCGGAACCTCGCGGGCGATTCGATAGATTTCGCCTGCGGCATCCTCCGAGCTGACCTTCAGATCGACCGTTCGGTAAGGTGTCATCACGCTTTTGTCAGACTCCCTGACCAGCAGAACGCAAGGCTTGAGTTTATGCTCCGGCCGGCTCTCCACAACGATGCCCACCTCTCCGTTGATCATTTCCACGATGGAGCCCGGCGGGTAGATGCCGATGAGTTG
>NZ_DDOI01000124.1:6045-9689 GCF_002341575.1 Marinobacter sp. UBA2498
CGATGAGCTGGATAAACTCATCCGCAAGTTCGGCGTCAAACTGGGTACCCCGGTGTTTGTGGATGATATCCAGCGCCTGCATGGACGCCCTGCCTTTATCATAGACACGGTCACTGGTAATGGCGTCGTAGGTGTCGACAAGGCCCACGATCTTTGCAAAGTAGGGAATTTGATGTGCTTCGAGGCCTCTGGGGTAGCCTGAGCCATCCATCCTTTCATGATGACTGAACGCAACATCGACCGCGGTGTTGAGCGAATGGCTGGTGCCCATGGGAATCGTTCTGCCGTGAGTCGTGTGGTGCCTCATCAACTCAAACTCTTTCGGAGTCAGAGCGCCCGGTTTGTTCAGGATTTCGTCCGGGATTTTTGTTTTGCCAACATCGTGCAACAGACCGCAGAGCGCAAGGGTCTCGATTTCGCCCTGTAACAAACCGAGATGTTTTCCAAACGCTGCGCAAAGAATCGAGACGTTGATGCAGTGCTCGGCCGTATACGCGTCCTGATGCTTGATCTTGGTAAGTAGCATCAGTGCGTTCTCGTTTCTAAGCACGCTTTCAACGCATCCTTTGACGACTTTGCGCGCATTGTTGATGTCCAGGGTGCGACCGACCCGCAATCCTGACATGATCGCTTTGGCGGTCTCTTGCGCGTCCTCGAATCGGATCCTGGCCGTAGCCATCTCAGTGCCAGCGTCGACCTTATTGATGTAGGTGACTCGCTTACGAGGTACGGAAGGTTTTTGGGGTGCCGGTTCTGATGCTGATTTGCGCTTGAAAAGCCGGCGCAATCCTGATGGTTTCTGATTGCGGTTGGTTCCCTCATGAACGGTATTCGTTTTCTGAACCCGTCCCTCAATGAAAACAAACCCGCATTGAGCGCGTAGCGCCTCAATGTCTGACTGGTCTTTGATCACAAAGCCCTGAATCAGAAAATCGGTCTCCTCCCAAGGGCGGTCCAGCCGAACCACATGCATGCCGATCGCAAGTTCGGCGACGTCTAATTGGGTTTCGACAATTTCCTGATGGCTTTTATTCATGACTAGATCCTATCACCCGCTGCTGCCATTTTGACGGAAGAAGAACATAAAAGCGGAGGCTGAATTGCAAAATCTGGTCAAATAGTGTTCGCTTATCATGCGCGGGTCAAGCGCCTGAAGCACAGTCGACATTCGCTTTTCGATACTTGAACGGGAATCGTCCGTCATGTCGGATCACCGCTTTTTCCATCTCTGGTGGCTTGCACTCGCTGCGGCTCTTATCCCGCTGTTAACCATCCATATCACGTTTACAGTTTCAGTGCTGGAAGGGCATGTGGAGCTATGCAATCCCTACTGGGACAGCTGCACCAGCATCAGCCGGACTGGTCGTCACGGCACCTCTTACTTCATTTTCAAAGGTACCATGCTGCCGGCGGCTCTGTTGGGCATTCTGTTCTGGTGGCTTAACGGTCGGTGGCTGCGCCAGCTCGGCGTTCATTCCAGCGGTGTGGCCTGGGTCCCCTGGCTGGGCCTGGTGGCCAGCGTTTCGCTCGGCGCCTATACCCTGGCTCTGGGACACGCCGGGGACGGCTTCAACCTGATCCGCCGTATTGGCGTGGTTCTGTATTTCTCGCTCACGTTCATCTGTGAGCTGCTGGTCAGTTCCGGATTGCGCAGCCATCCGTTGTGGAAGAACACGGGCATGAGGCTGCTGAATCTTTGCCAGCTTATTCTGGCGGTAGGCATTCTTTCAGTCATCCTGAATGGCGTGGCGCCCGAGTTCTACAGCCGCAAGGACGATGCATTCGAGTGGATTCTGGCGTTCCTGATCAATGCTCACGCGCTCTGGCTGGCTTTGCTGTGGAAGAAAAACCGATTCCGCGTGCGCCTCTGGGCCGATTCCTAGAGTGAGATCAGCCCGCGAATCAGCGCCGCCATTCCGGCGATGGCAGCGATACCTAGAATCACCGGGCGAAGCCCCTCGAAGGGCATACGGTGGACCAGCTTGCCTGACAGCCAGAAGCCCAGGAATACTCCAGGAAAAGTAACGGCGAACAGGAAAAGCTCTCGGGTTCCCAGGTAGCCAGAGGCGAGCAGGCCTGACAGACTTAGCACGCTGGCAGCCAGGAAGAAGGCCGACATGTTAGCCCTGACCAACGGTCCCTTTTCATTCTGGTAAATCATCGCAATTGGCGGTCCACCTACGGCGGTAATAGTGCCCATATAGGTGGAAGCGGCTCCGGCCAGCACGCTGTTGCGTGCGTTGAGCGCCGGCTTGAGGCCGCCAACACTGAGCGCTACGCCGGCAAGGATGAGAATGCCGAAGGTCAGTTCGAAGCCTTTGGTCGAAATCACCAGCAACGTCAGTGCTGCCAGGACTGCCCCGGCAACGCCGCCACCGATGGCAAAACGCACTTCCCTGACCTGCAATGCGCCGCGATTGCGGATCAGCATGAATACAGTGAGCAGAGTGGCATTCAGGATCAGGGGACCGGGCACTAACACAGGGCTTATCAGGAATAGCAATGGCGCGGCCAGTGTGCCAATGCCATAGCCGGCCACGCCTTGCAGGCAAGCTCCGGCAAGAATGGCAAGGTTGGCCAGAAGAATCTGTAACAGCGACACATCTGTCAAAGGAAATCACCAAAAAGGTCAGGGGAGTAGGCCGGAGCAACGCCGGTTTGATATTGATACACTGCCGGATTACGAGCATAGCCGAAACGATCGAAGCCCGATGATTCTACAGACTGAAAATCGAAACTGCCCCTGCGGCAGCGGTAAATCCTACAGCGAATGCTGCCAGCCTCTCCATCAGGGCGAAGTAGCGTCTACTCCGGAAGCGCTGATGCGATCCCGGTACGCGGCCTTCGTTCTCAAGCTGCCGGATTATCTGCGGGCCACCTGGCACGAGAGTTCACGGCCAGAGACGCTTAGCCTGGAAGACTCACCAGACTGGACCTCCTTGCAAATCCTGGACACCAACCAGTCCGGCGATCGTGGCTCGGTGCTTTTTCGTGCGGTCTACCGTCTGGGCAAGGGCTGGGGGTTTCTCGAAGAAAACTCCGATTTTGTCCGGGAGCAGGGCCGTTGGTATTACCTTCGAGGTGATACCAGCGAGGGCCAGCTGAAGCCCGGTCGCAACGAACCCTGCCCCTGCGGGAGTGGCCGAAAGCACAAGGCCTGCTGCCTGTAAACGCCCGTTACTCGAAGGACGGCAGTTCGGGTTTGGCAACCGGTTTGTTGGCTTCCTGCCAGGCATCAAATCCTCCGGCGATGGACTGCACGTGCATGTAGCCCATTTCTTTCAGGGCTTTTGCACTGAGAGCCGCTCGCCCGGACGTTTTGCAGTAACACACAATGTTCATATCGCGGCTCTCGAACGCCGGATCATTGGTGAACTTGAACTCCAGTAAACCACGGGAGATGTTGACCGCGCCGGGTATGTGGCCGGCCCGGTACTCATCCGCATCACGCACATCGAGGAGTAAGTCAGCGTTCTTGATGGCGTCTTCCGCCTGATCAAGAGGTACTTCCTGAATCTCTTTCCTGGCGGCTTCAACCAGATCGTGGGCAGTTTTCATGGGTAAGCTCCTCATACTGATGGAATAAGGTTATACCTCAGGATAAGGGTTTGAGGCGCCGGGCGACACCCCGTACATGCATGACT